>WGBG01000206.1 GCA_015494395.1 Deltaproteobacteria bacterium | reverse complement strand
GCCATAAAAATCGCGTCTGTCTGAGCGAGGGACGAGCGAGTTTCGCGATTTTGGCGGAGCAAGCCTTAGAAAAACAAGAAATTGTTCACCGGAACGGAAAAACAAGGCCATTCACTAACCTCAATTACCATCAATACGCTGAACAGTTACACAGATATTAATTTAATACAATACGATGGAAAAGGTATTTTATGGAACCCCATGATATAAAAAATCTCAAGGTAAAACCTCCAAAACCAAATGCAGAGCAGGTTCGCTCCTTTATTGGCTTTGTAGTCGTTTTTATCATGGCAATTGTTGCCTGGAACAGCTGGTTTACTGTTGAACCGGAGGAGGTTGGTCTGGTTTTACGGTTTGGGAAATATGTTCGTGAGGCAAAGCCTGGCCTTAATTTCAAGCTTCCCGCCCCGGTAGAAACCGTTATAAAGGTCCCGGTTCAGCGCCAGTTAAAGGAAGAATTTGGCTTCCGTACAGTGAGACCCGGCATGAGGACGAGTCTTAATCCCAGAAGTTATGACAGCGAGTCACTTATGCTCACAGGCGATCTCAATGTGGCAGTGGTTGAGTGGATAGCCCAGTACCGCATAAGAGAGCCATACAAGTTTCTGTTCAAGGTTAAAAATCCCCAGGTGACCTTCAGGGATATGAATGAGGCTGTGATGAGAGAGGTTGTTGGTAACCACTCTGTCAATGATATTCTTACCACAGGCCGTCAGTTTGTTGCTGATCGTGTGAAACAGGAGCTGCAGAGACTGTGCGACAAGTATGAAACAGGCATTATAGTTGAGCAGATAGTGCTTCAGGATGTTACCCCACCAGACCCGGTTAAGCCCTCCTTTAACGAGGTAAACCAGGCGCAGCAGGAGCGGGAGACACGGATAAATCAGGCAAAGGCCCGCTACAACAAGGCGATTCCCAAGGCAAAGGGTGAGGCCCTGCGCATGATTCAGCAGGCAGAGGGTTATGCCACTGACAGAATCAACCGTGCCCAGGGTGATGCTGCATTTTTTAATGCACTTTACGCCTCCTATGAAAAGGCTCCTGAGGTAACACGCAAACGGCTCTTTCTTGAGGCAATGGACGATATCTATCCAGCCCTTGACCGGAAGGTTGTTGTGGATCATCAGCTTAAGGGGATCATTCCGCTTCTTTCAATAAATGACGGCAAATTACCGGTAACAGGGGCAGGTGCCCAGGGAGGTGCAAAATGAAGATTTTTTCATCAATGGCGCTCCTGATTTTAACCGTTGCCCTCCTTGTGGCAAACGGAATGGTTTATACAGTAAACGAGACTGAGCAGGTTGTTGTAACCCAGATGGGCAAACCTGTGGGCTCTCCTGTGGTTGAGCCAGGGCTGCATTTCAAACTGCCGTTTATTCAGCAGGCCAACTATTTTGACAAGAGGTTCCTTGCATGGGACGGCAACCCCAACCAGATTCCCACAAAGGACAAGCGCTTTATATGGGTTGATACCTATGCCAGGTGGCGCATTTCCGACCCGCTTCTGTTTTTCCAGAGGCTGAGGGACCAGGTGCACGCACAGTCCCGCCTCTCTGATATCCTTGACGGTGGAACAAGAAATGTTGTTGCCCGGCATCTGCTCATTGAGCTGGTACGTTCCAAGGGCTTTGAGAGGGAGACCCAGGTCTCAGACAGTCCTGAGATGAATACACCAATCAAGTTTGGACGGCGCGCACTTGCCAAAGAGGTGCTTGAAAATGCCTCAAAGCGCGCCGCACCCCTTGGTATTGAGATACTGGATTTCAGGTTCAAGCGTATAAACTATGTGGAACAGGTCCGAAAAGAGGTGTATGCCAGGATGATCTCCGAGCGTAAACGTATTGCCGAACAGTACCGTTCCGAGGGTGCCGGAGAGGCCGCCAAGATAGAGGGAGAGATGGAGCGTGAACTCAAGGTGATTTCATCCGAGGCGTACCGCAAGGCCCAGAACATCAAGGGCCAGGCTGATGCAAAGGCAACCGAAATCTATGCTGCAGCCTATGGAAAGGCGCCTGAGTTTTACAGTTTCCTTCGCACCCTTCAAAGTTACAGAAAGGCACTTAAAAAGGACACTACTGTGATACTGTCCACGGATTCGGCATTTTTGAGGTTTATTGAGGATACAAAATAGGTCTTCAACTGAGGAAAAATAAGACCTGTTTTATGTCTAAGATACTGGTAACTGTTCAGCGTATTTAATGAAGGTTGGTAAATGGTCTTGTTTTCCGTTCCGGTGAATAATTTCTTGTTTTTCTAAGGCTCGCTACGCCAAAATCGCGAAACTCGCTGGTTCCTCGCTCAGCGAGAGGCGATTTTTTTGGCTGCGCTTCGCCAAGAAAAACTACAAAATTCTTCAAAGTCACTCCAAAACAAGACCATTTAACACGATGAATAGATACAGATACTGTAAGTTTTAAAGGGCACATGGAAGCAGATTCTTCAGGGCTTGGGCCAGCGCTTAAATACCTTGACAGATTTCAGTTCCACGGCTTCAGGCTTGGGCTTGAGCGTATGGATGCCATCCTGTCTGCCCTTGATAACCCCCATACCGCCTATCCATGCATTCATGTTGCTGGCACAAACGGTAAGGGTTCGACCTGTGCAGTAATAAATTCCATTCTTACATCAGCCGGCTACAGGGCAGGCTTTTACTCCTCCCCTCACCTTTTCAGGCTTAATGAGCGGTTTCGTATTGGTGCTTACCTGATAGACGACAAAACCCTTTCCCTGCTCCTGAACCGCATTCGTTCATTCATAGAGGCAGGCTATGAGCTTAGCTACTTTGAATACACCACTGCGGTTGCCATGTTGTGGTTCAGGGAGATAGGGGTTGATGTGGCCATTTTTGAAACCGGGCTTGGCGGGCGTCTTGATGCTACCAATGTTGTCATGCCTGAGGTCTCTGTAATTACAAATATTGCCCTGGAACATCAGTCCTACCTTGGAGACACCCTTCAAAAGATAGCATTCGAAAAGGCGGGCATCATCAAACCGGGAAGGCCAGTTGTCTGTTCGGTGGAGCATGGTCCGGCACTTGAGGTGATTGAGGCCAGGGCAAAGGAGCTGGGTGCACCTTTTTATCTTGCCGGAAGGGATTACTCTTTTGAGATGGACCAGGACGGCAAAATGACCTGGCGCGGTTTATGCAGCGATGAAATTACAGGTATCACGCCTGGTCTCTCTGGAAGGCATCAGGCTTCAAACACTGCCCTTGCCATTGCTGCAGTCAAGGTTCTGGATCGGTTTGAAATTGAAAAAAGCAATATCGTTGATGGTTGTGCCAACGCCACTTGGCCTGGCAGGGGAGAGATTTTTCAATACAGGGGTAGAAGACTTTTGCTTGATGGCGCGCATAATCTCCACGGGATTGAGGCTCTTAAAGCAATGCTTTCTGAACTGTCATCTGAAACTGAACCAGAAGTGCTTCTGTGGGCGTGCTCCGATGAGGGAGGAGACAAGGATTTTTCAAAGATGCTTGGAGAAATCGCCCCTGTTTTCAGAAATATCATCATAACCGAACCGCCTGGGCCCAGAAAGCCTGTTACAGTGGAAATGTGGAGTAAGTCTCCAGACATGGATTCTTTAATGCATGCCAGGTTGGTTAAAGAGTGGCAGGATGCCTTTGAAAAAGCAATGGAGGCGTGCAGTGAAAATGGGTTGGTATGTGTTGCCGGTTCTCTCTATCTGGTGGGAAGTGTAAGGGCTGTGGTTGGCCCTTAAGGTCTTTGCCCTTTAGGACTCTACCTTGTTTAGCAGTATTGCACCTGCTGCAAACATGGGAAGCAGCACCAGGATTCCAGCCCGTGTACTCCCGGTATATGCCGCAACAGTTCCAATAAGGGCAGGTCCAAGGATAGCGGCAAACCTCCCTACAATATTATAAAAACCAAAAAATTCCGCCTCTCTCCCCCAGGGGATAAGCCTTGAAAAAAATGACCTGCTGAGGGCCTGAAGGCTTCCCTGAAACAGCCCGATTGCTGCGGCAAGGATAAAGAACTCCTGAACTGTGCTCATTATTGATGCCCATAGGGTTACTGAGGCATAGGCTGCTATGCCAATAATCAGGGTGTTTCTGGTGCCAATCCGTTCTGCCACGTGGCTCATGAGAAGTGTTGCAGGAAAGCCTGTAAACTGCACCAAAAGTAGCGCTTCAAGCAGGCCTTTTGAGTCAATTCCAATGGAAAACCCGTAATCCACAGCCATGCGGATTATTGAGCTTACACCATCCATGTAGAGCCAGTACGCTGCCAAAAACAGCAGAGCCGCCCTTTCTCTACGGATACGGAGGAATGTGTCTGCAAGCTGGGTTATTATCTTGCCGGCAGATGTGATATCACATTGAAGATTGCGGTTTTCTGTAACCTTGAAAAAGAGTGGCAGTGAAAAAACCAGCCACCACAGTGCAACCAATATGAAAGAAAGGCGAACAGCCTGCTCTTTACCTGCTATTCCAAAGACTGACGGCATGAGAACCATACCGATGTTTGACAGCAGGAGTATTCCACCGCCAAGGTATCCAAGGGCAAAGCCAAGGCTTGATACGCGGTCACGTTCCTCTGGCCCTGCCACGTCAGCAAGCAGGGAATCATAGAAGATATTTCCGCCTGCAAAAAAGAACAGGGCGCAGGCATATATGCCAATAGCTACTGCCCACTGCCCCTGTTCAGGCAGTGACAGCAGGGCAGTGGCAACGGTTCCTCCTGTGGTAAACCATAAAAGCAGCCGTTTTTTCCCTGTGCAGGCATCTGCCGCAGCCCCGGCAAACGGCGCAAACAGGGCAACTGCAAGACTTGCCGCCGAGCTTCCCCAGCCAAGGCGTGCGGTGGAGATGGCAGGCTCAATTCCGGCACAGTAAAACTGTTTGAAGAACAACGGAAAAAAACCAGCCATGACAGTGGTGGCAAAGCCGGAATTTGCCCAGTCATACAGTGCCCATGAAAGGGCTTTGCCGCTGACCCTCCACCTGAACAAGAAATAACCCTATTTCTTCAGGTCAACTTCTTCAAGCATCCTGCCAAGGACAAGCGCTGTTTCCCTGATAACCCGTGTGCAATCCGTGCGTCTTGTGCTGTCCGGCGCCTTGTAAAATGCCTTGACCTGTTCCCTGTCTGCCCAGTCCACCCTTGCAATGTCACTGCATTTTATGCCGCCGTAATCAGCGGTAATCTTCTCAAATTCCCTTACCATGCGGTGACTGAGTTTCCACATGGCTTTATGGTCTTTTCCTGAGGCCTCTTTCTTGCCCATTGGCATCCCAATGGCAGCAATGGCACCTGAAAGGGTGCCGCACACATTGCCGGTGCTGGCAATGCCCCCGCCAAAGGGTGCTACCGCAGCTATAACTTCAGATGCATCCATGCCAATCATTTCAGCAGCAACTGCCACTATTGCCTGGCTTCAGTGATAGCCTTCAAGAAAGAGTTTTGGTGCCTTTTCTGCCATCTGTTCCGGTGTCATAATTATGAACCTTTCATTATGAATTGTAACTGTTCAGCGTATTGATGTTATAAGGTGGGTAAATGGTCTTGTTTTTTCATTTACCACACTGAATAGATACCCATTCACTACGCTGAAAAAAAGTACCACAATCCCATGCCAGCCGCAGTGACAAATAATATTGCCACTGCAGATGCGGCATAAAGCAACTTTACAGCCCTTGCAATGTCAGCAGGTTCGGGTTCCCTGGCGTCCTGGTTAATCCAGGGATATTCAACGGTTTTCCCCTGATAAGTGGCCGGTCCCCCAATACGCACATTTAACGCTGCTGCAAATGCAGATTCAGTAAATCCGGAGTTGGGGCTGGAGTGACATCGGCAGTCCCTTCGTACCACCCGCCGTATATCTCCCCGGCTCCCGATACCTGTAATCCTGGAGGCAGCACATACTGCAACCACACTAAGCCTTGCTGGAATCCAGTTAGCTGCATCGTCTATTTTGGCAGCGATCTTTCCGAACTGTATATACCTGTCATTCTTGTAACCTATCATTGCGTCCAAGGTGTTTACAGCACGGTAGGCTGCGCAAAGAGCAGGTCCTCCCAGGCAGGCGTAGAATATTGGGGCTGTTACGCTGTCAACAAAATTTTCCGCAACGGTTTCAATGGCTGCCATTGCTACCTGCCGTTCATCAAGGTTTGATGTATCCCTGCCCACAAGCCTGGCAATTCGGTTGCGTGCAGTTTCTATCCCGCTGGTTTCCAGAGCGTTTTTTACAGCCAGTGCCTCATCTGCAAGGCATTTGAGTGAGATGCAGAAATATATAACAATAACAGAAAACAGCCAGGCAGCCAGGTTTCCTGCCTTGCCAAACAGGACGATTCCAGCGTGTGTAAGCCCATAACTTAGGGAAATTATTGATAATGTCAGCACTCCGCCTTGAAAGACGGGATTTAGAGGCAGTTTCCTGCAGAAACGCTCACCATACGCAATTGCAGTGCCAAGTATCCTTACAGGATGAGGGAGGTCCTCCCTGTCACCCAGGATAAAATCCAGAACAGCGGCTGCTGTAATTAAACTGCAGCCCCAGGGCGTGGAAATAAACAGATAAGATTGCATAACTTACTTCCCGATTATAAGATAACATCCAAGTTAAAAAGCTTGACCAGATCAAAAAATATAGCATATTGTTAGCAGCCTTTGTATCTTTTAATTCAGCAACACACGATTGCTAGATTGAGCGTTTCAAAATATGGAAAATTGTTTTTTCACCGATATTAAAAGGAGTTATGTCAATAATAGCTTTCCAATTTTGAAACCCTTCGGGATTGTCGGATCTGCAGCAAATCCGACAATCGCTCAATCTATGGATTCATATGTTGGATTCATATGTTCCCGCTTCCTGAGCAAAATTTTTAACCTTGCAACTGGCCAAACTGGACACTGACTCCTAAACTCTTCGTCTGATATCCCCCAATCACAGGAAATTCATGAGTAAACCCGAAGAAAAACTGGACCTGCTTGTTGTAGATGATGAGCAGCCAATAGTAAATATGCTTTGCGACTTTCTGGGATCCCGCAGATTTGAATGCAGAAAGGCAGGAAATGGCATTGAGGCCATTGAGGAGATGAAGAAAACCCCTGCAGATATTGTGCTGACAGATTTGATGATGCCAATGATGGATGGCATTGAACTCATAAAGAGGCTGAAACAGGGGTGGCCGGACACAGACATAATAAGCATTACGGGGTTCATCAAGCAGTACACATATACCGACGTTATCAATGCCGGTGCCAGTGATTTCATTACAAAACCCTTTAATTTTGACGAGCTTGAGGCAAAACTCAACCGGATCATCAGGGAGAGAAAACTTCGGGAAGAACTGCAGCGCCTTTCAGCAAGAGACGGCCTGACGGACCTTTACAACCGGCGTTATTTTGATCAGCAGATAAAGGAGGAGATGGAGAGGGCAATACGCCAATGTTATCCCCTTTTTCTCATGATAGTGGATCTCGATGGTTTCAAGAGGGTAAATGATGAACTTGGGCACCAGGCAGGAGACGAACTGCTCTGTGCATTTGCACATGTGCTTAAAAGCTCCACACGGAAGCACGTTGATATAGCATGCAGGTACGGAGGGGATGAGTTTGCCGTCATCATCCCCCAGGCCACGGATGAACAGGTTGAGGCAATAGCCGCCAGGGTGCAGAATAATTTTATGCAGATTGACACCAAGGGCACAACCCTGAGCATTGGTGTTTCATGCGCATCAACCGAGTGCGGAGGCACTACAAAAGACGTGGATATCCTTATCAGCCAGGCAGACAGCGCCATGTATCAGGCCAAGCGGGCAGGCGGAAACAGGGTGGTAGTTGTCAGGCCGGAGGGAGCTTAACTGTAAGCCCCTGCATGTTCCTGAAACAGGGTGACGTATCTATTCAGCGTGGTAAACGGAATAACAAGACCAGTTACCAAACTCATTCAATAAATGCGCTGAACAGTTACAGGGTGACTTACCTTTTTCGCAGCCTGATTGATTTCGGGGTTACCTCAACAAGTTCATCCTGATTGATGTATGAAAGGCAGTCTTCAAGGGAGAGTTTCACAGGTGGTGTAAGCACTACGTTCTCATCTGAGCCTGCAGCCCTCATGTTGGTAAGCTTCTTCCCCTTGGCAGGATTAACCACAAGATCCCCGGTTCGGCAGTGTTCCCCTATGATCTGTCCGCCATAAACCTCCTCCCCGGGCCCGACAAAGAGTTTTCCCCTGTCCTGGAGGTTAAACAGTGCATATGCCACTGTAACGCAGTCCTGTTTCACCACCAGGGCACCGTTGATCCTGTTGGTGATTTCACCGGCGTATGGCCCATAGCCTGCAAACACATAGTTCATGATGCCCATACCACGGGTGTCGGTAAGAAATTGTGACCTGAATCCAAGAAGCCCTCTTGTTGGAACCTTGTAAACAATTCGGACCATTTCGCCGCGCTGTTCCATCTCCAGCATATTCCCCTTGAGGTTCCCCAGTCTTTCAATAACAGCGCCCTGAAACCTGGTATCAACATCTATTGTTACGTTTTCAAAGGGTTCAAGCAGATTGTCATTTTCATCTCTACGCATGATGACCTGCGGCATTGTGACCTGGAATTCATAACCTTCCCGACGCATCTTTTCGATCAGGATGGACAGGTGCAGTTCCCCCCTGCCTGACACCCTGAATCCCACTGCATCCTCAAGCTCTTCCACCTTCAGGGCAACGTCACCCAGGGTCTCACGGCGAAGACGTTCCTCAAGGTGACGGGATGTTACAAACTTCCCCTCCTTGCCGGCAAAGGGAGAGTCATTGGGTATAAAGTTCATGGATATTGTGGGCGGATCAATCTCTATCAGCGGAAGTGGTCTGGGATCATCAGGGTCAGTAAAGGTGACGCCCACGGTTATATCATCAAGCCCTGCAACGGCTACTATTTCACCAGGTCCTGCCTCTTCTGCAGGTACCTGGTTGTTTCCTGAGAATTTGAAGAGTTTTGTTACCCTTGTTTTTACAACAGATGAATCCCTGAGCACAACCGCAACATCCCGGTTGATCCTCATGGTGCCATTGCTAACCTTGCCTATACCAAGCCTGCCAAGATACGGTGAATAGTCAAGTGTGCTGACCTGCATCTGCAGGGGTGCATCTTCATCCCCCCGGGGCGCTGGAATATGCTCAACTATCATGTCCATCAGGGGTTTCATGTTTTCCCCCTGCTGATCAGGTTCGTGAACGGCATAACCCTCCTTTGCAGAACAGTAGATGACCTGGAAGTCCAGAATATCATCAGGGGCGTCCAGTTTTACAAACAGGTCAAAGACCTGGTCCACTGCCCAGTGACTCCGTGCCGCAGGCTTGTCAATCTTGTTTATGACAACAATTGTCGGCAGGTTGTTTGCAAGTGCCTTTTTAAGAACAAAATAGGTTTGGGGCATAGGGCCTTCCTGGGCATCCACCAGCAGGAGTGCCCCGTCTGCCATGCGAAGCACCCTCTCCACCTGGCCTCCAAAGTCGGCGTGGCCCGGAGTGTCTATGATGTTGATCAAATGATCCCGGTACACAAACGATCCGTTTTTGGATGTAATGGTGATTCCGCGTTCACGCTCAAGATCCATTGAGTCCATGATGCGCTCGGTAACTGCCTGGTTTTCCCTGAACATGCCGCTCTGCTTGAAAAGTTCATCCACCAGCGTGGTCTTGCCATGATCAACATGGGCAATGATTGCAATATTTCTGATTTTTGTCTGTTCCGTTCTGTTCATAATTGAAAATTAAAACTCTCCACAGGAGGCATTTTTCGGCGCTTGTACTGGGCGCAGAGATGTAATCAAACCCTGTCAGGTGCACCTCATGATATGTGCCAGGCCAGGGTCCTGTTGCGCTGCTTATGTTTTAGCGTGGCTTTCGGGATCAGAGTTGCCGCAGTTCCTGCGGGCTCAGGGTAAGACGTTCAGCCCCCTGCTCTGTAATCAGAAAGGTGTCCTCAATTCCTATCAGGCCTTCTCCAGGGAATATCAGTTTGGGTTCAACAGCCACTACCATGCCTGCACAAAGCTCCATCCTGTTTCCCCGTGCTAAAAATGGGTATTCGTCAATTTCAATTCCAAGACCGTGTCCGACAAATGGAACCTGATCCCGGCCTGTACCCATGAAATGGGCTTGATAATCCAACTGGGACATAAAGTCCAGGGCATAATCGTAAATTGTTCCGGAAATCGTGCCTGGCTTTAGCTGTTCTTCAATTTTATGCTGCAGTTCAAGGGTTGCATCAGAGGCCTTTTTGAGATGATCAGGCAGGTCGCCAATGGAAAAAAGCCTCGTCTGGTCACACAGATAACCGTTTACAGAACCGCCAAGATCAACAATTACCGGTTCATGTGCCTGGATCCTGCGGCTGGATGCGCTTATGCCAAATGCGGGGTTAACTCCCTGGCCCCCGCCAGGCGTGTTTGTCCAGGATGGAAGTGCACCCTGTCCCCCGGAAAGAAACTGGCCGTAACCAAGCTCCTGGTTCCAGCCACGCATGCGGGTGTATCCAGGATGGCCCGAAATTCTCATTTTTGTCTCAACTGCCGCGGCAAGTTCAAGCTCAGTTACGCCTGGCTTCAGTACGTGAGGGACTGTCTCAACTGCCTCAGCCACCTGTCTGCATGCTGCCCGTATCTGGTCTATCTCCCACTGGCTTTTTATTGCCCTGGTTTCCCTGATAAGCGGGCTTATGTCATACGCCTTTGCGCCGGGCCATGCCCTGTCAGTATAAAAATTGTAGAAAAATGCCGGAAGCACGTCCATTTCAAGCCCTAGTGTGCCATCCATGTTGATTCCTGCATCCTTTACTGCATCTGCAAGCCTGCTCAGGCCCTCAAGTGGCATGATATTTTCAAGGGGGGATTCGTCTGCTGCCCTGCTTAAAGAGCGCCATACCAGCATGACCGGTTTGCCTTCAGCAGGTATAAAAAGGTGTGCGTCCTGGACAGTGCCTGAAAAATAGTAGAGATCGGCATTCTGGCGGATCAGGGCAAGGCTTATGCCCCTGGCGCATAACATTTGCTGAAACCTGGAAATCCTGTTTTCTGTCTCTGATTGTGGAACCTTATTAAAATTCATGGTTCTATGTTTTGCACTCTTCACGTCTTCACTCTTCACGTCTTAAATAGAGTAGGGTGCGCAGTGGATATGGTGCGCACTGCGCACCATACATGGGAAGACGGAAAAACGGTATAAAAAAAGGGGGCTGAACAATCAGCCCCCTTTTTGCATGGGTTAAAGCGGTTTATGCCTTTTCAAACACCGCATTTCCGTTTTCATCAACATCAATCCTGATGGTATCACCCTCGGCAAATGCACCTTCAAGGATGCGCAGTGCCAGCGGATCTTCAATGTATCGCTGTATAGCCCTCTTGATGGGACGTGCGCCATAGGTGGGATCAAATCCCCTGTCAGCAATCCACTGTTTTGCCTTGTCGGTGACCACCATATCATATCCGGCATCTTCAAGCCTCTCCTTGAGGTAACGGAGCTGGATGTCAACAATCTTTATCAGATGTTCCTTGGTCAGTGCGTGGAATATGATTATATCATCCACCCTGTTAAGGAACTCTGGCTTGAAGTGGAGCCTCATGGCGTCAAGCACCTTGCGCTCCATCTCCTCGTAATCAGAAACCTGCTGTATAACATCACTTCCTATATTGGAAGTCATGATGATAATTGTATTCTTGAAGTCAACGGTACGGCCCTTTCCGTCTGTGAGCCTTCCGTCATCAAGAATCTGAAGCAGTATGTTGAACACATCCGGGTGCGCCTTTTCGATTTCATCAAACAGGATTACCGAATAGGGCTTGCGGCGAACCGCCTCTGTAAGGTATCCGCCTTCTTCGTATCCAACATATCCTGGAGGCGCTCCGATAAGCCTTGCAACCGCATGTTTTTCCATGAATTCACTCATGTCAATGCGGATCATGGCCTGCTCGGTATCAAACATGAACTCGGCAAGTGCCCTTGAAAGCTCGGTCTTTCCAACACCGGTGGGGCCAAGGAAGATAAAGGAGCCAATGGGTCTTGTCGGGGCCTGAAGCCCTGCTCTGGCACGCCTCACTGCGTTTGATACAGCAACAATTGCCTTTTCCTGGCCAATTACCCGTTTGCCAAGTTCCTCCTCCATATGGATAAGCTTTTCACGCTCACCCTGGAGCAGCTTGCTTACAGGTATGCCTGTCCACTTTGCAATGATGGCGGCGATATCCTCGGCATCAACCTCTTCCTTGAGCATACTGGTGCCCTCTGCTTCCTGTTCCTCAAGTTTCTTCTGAGCATCTTCAAGCTCCTGCTGCAGTTTGGGCACCTCGCCATACAATATTTCAGCAACACGGTTAAGTTCGCCCTGGCGCTGCAACTGCTCTGCCTGCACCTTGAGGTTGTCAATCTTTTCCTTGATGTCACGGATTCTGTGGATCTGCTCTTTCTCGCGCTCCCATACTGCCTTGAGGGAGTCACGCTGCTCCTTGAGATCAGCAAGTTCCTGCTCGATCTTTTTAAGACGTTCCTTTGATGCCTCATCCACTTCCTTTTTAAGCGCCTCGCGTTCTATCTCAAGTTTCATCATGCGGCGCTGTATCTCATCAATCTCCGAGGGAAGGCTGTCGATCTCAATGCGGAGCTTGGCTGCTGCCTCGTCTATCAGGTCAATTGCCTTGTCAGGCAGGAACCTGTCGGTAATGTACCTGTGAGACAGCGTGGCAGCCGATACTATGGCAGAGTCCTTTATGCGCACACCGTGGTGAACCTCGTATTTTTCCTTAAGCCCCCTGAGGATTGAAATTGTATCCTCAACCGAGGGCTCTTCCACCAGGATGGGCTGGAATCTGCGCTCAAGGGCCGCATCCTTTTCAATGTACTTACGGTATTCATCTATTGTGGTGGCGCCAATACAGTGGAGTTCACCCCTTGCAAGGGCAGGCTTCAGCATGTTTGAAGCGTCCATCGCTCCATCGGTCTTTCCGGCGCCAACCAGGGTGTGGATTTCGTCAATAAAGAGGATAACCTCTCCCTGACATTCAGAAACCTCCTTGAGCACTGCCTTGAGGCGCTCCTCGAATTCACCCCTGTACTTTGCACCGGCAATAAGCGCACCCATGTCAAGGGCCACAATACGGCGGTCTTTCAGGGTCTCGGGCACATCGCCTGAAACTATTCTCTGGGCCAGCCCTTCTACAATGGCGGTCTTACCAACGCCTGGCTCACCCATGAGAATGGGGTTGTTCTTGGTACGCCTTGAAAGCACCTGGAGCACACGCCTTATCTCTTCATCCCTTCCGATTACAGGGTCAAGTTTCCCTGTGCGGGCAAGGGCTGTAAGGTCTCGCGCGTACTTTTCAAGCGCCTGGTAAGTTGCCTCAGGGTTGGGATCTGTAATACGCTGATTCCCCCTTATGGCAACCAGTGCCTTAAGGAATGCATCCTTGTTTACGCCGTGGGAGGTAAGGCTCTGGCTTGCCTTGGTGTCTGTTGCCTCCAGCATGGCAAGCACCAGGTGCTCCTGGCTTACGTACTCATCCTTCATGTCAGTGGCTATAACAAAAGCCCTCTCAAGCACCCGGTTAAGGTTTGATGACAGGTATATCTGTCCTGAACCGCTTACCTGCGGGAAGGTTTCAATAGCCGCATCCATCTCGGCTTCAATTGCAGCAACTTCTACCCCCATCTTTTTAAGCACAGACGGGATTATCCCCTCAGGCTGCTGCAACAGGACCTTCAGAAGGTGTTCAGGCTCAATCTGCTGATGCCCCTTGCTCTGGGCCAGCTGCTGGGCACCCTGTATGGCCTCCTGTGATTTGGTTGTAAATTTATCGAATTGCATAATTAATATCCTCTCTCATGAAATTTTTATAAAACTAACAAACTTTTATTTCCCTGAATGAAGCATGAGGCGGCGTGATGCCGTCTGCATTAAAACAGAAATGAAAATGTCAACAGTGGAAAAAATATGAAACTCAGTAAGTTAGAAATTTTCAGCTTTGTGAAAAAGGTAAGAACTGTTTTGGGCGTGTCAAGAGAAAGGAATAAATAATGACTGGATTTGTCAGAACTGTGCAGAGGTACTTTGGCCTTGAGCTTTCAGCTTCCAGCGATTTACAGTGCTGCGTGAAGGCCCATGAGGAAGTACACCTCTTTTCTCAGTTCTGCCAGGTGGCCAGAAGACAGGTCTCTTGGATGGGGTGCGTCAAGGTGTATGTCTGCCTTGACCCTGGAGGGACGTTCGGACATTACAATTATCTGGTCACCCAGTTGCAACGCCTCGTCAATGTCATGGGTGATGAAAAGTATGGTTGAGTCAAACATGGAGTGGACATTCAGCATCTCTTCCCGCATCTGAAGCCTGGTGACAAAATCAAGGGCACCAAAGGGTTCATCCATGTAGAGTATGTCCGGGTTGGTTATGAGCGCCCTTGCCACCTCTGCCCGGCGTCTCATGCCCCCTGAAAGCTCATGGGGATAGTGGTCTTCAAATCCCTGTAGCCCTACCATTTCAATGTAATCCTCCTCCTCTGAGCTGCGTTTTTCCGGATCAGTTATATGGCGTGAACCCAGTGCAACATTTTGCCGTGCCGTAAGCCAGGGCAGCAGGCCGTCCTCCTGGAATACAAAGATGTGCCTTGAGCTTGAACCGGTTACCTCTTTGCCGTCAATCAGCACCTTTCCCCTATCAGCCTTTTCAAAGCCTGCAATAATCTGCAGCAGGGTTGATTTGCCACAGCCGGAGGGCCCCAAAAAACAGGTGAAGCTGCCCGCCTTTACCCTGAAGTCAATACCCTTCAGCACCTCGCACTTTTCATGGTAGTTGCAGCTTCCGGGATCCCGCGCCTTCATGCGCCTTTCAACATAGCTCTTTGTGAGATTTCGAACTTCAACCTTGTCCATTGGTTTTTTAAAGCGTTTCATTTGTGGTACCTGTTCAGCGTGTCCAGGGTTATTAAGAGCCGTAAATGGTTTTGTTTTTCCGTTCCAAGGAACAATTTCTTGTTTTTCCAAGGCTCGCTACGCCAAAATCGCGAAACTCGCTGGTTCCTCGCTCAAACAGACGCGATTTTAAGGCTGCGTTTCGCCAAGAAAAACTACGAAATTATTCAGAGTCACTCCAAAACAAAACCATTTACTACGCTGAATAGAAACCATTTATTTCCTTCTCTTGCTCCAGATAACATAGGGCAGGGTTTCAAGTTTTCTGATAAGCCAGTCCAGGCATAGTCCTATCAGGCCAATTACAATCATTCCTGCTATGACCCTGTCCATCCTCAGTGCATTGCGGCCATCAACAATCAGGTAGCCCAGCCCTGATTTGACTGCAATCATCTCTGCCGCCACTATTACAAGCCATGCTGTGCCCAGTGTGATCCTAAGGCCCACAACAATCTCCGGCATCGCAGCGGGCAGAATTACCTTGATTGAGCGTTCCAGGCCGGTAAGCCCGAAGTTGTCAGCAACCCTGAGATAGGTGCGCCGGACTCCCTGCACACCGCTCATGGTAAAGACAACCATTGGAAAAAAGGAGGACAGGAATATCAGGAATATTGCCGGTCTGTCTCCTATGCCAAACCAGATAAGCGCAACCGGTATCCATGCAAGCGGGGAGATGGGCCGTAAAAACTGGATAAGGGGATTAAAAATTCTCCTTGCGCTGTACCAGGTCCCAAGGAACATGCCAAAGGGTATGGCAGTGAGCACTGAAAGGTAATAACCCCATGTTACCCGGTAGAGGCTGGCAATTACATGGTCAAGAAGCGCACCGGAGGCTGCAAGTTCCCACAGGGCAACGCCCACCTCGCCCGGGCCCGGGAACTTGAAGGGGGATACATGAAAGAGCCTTACTGTAATCTCCCATACAGAGATGATTATAACAAATGAAGTTATGGAATCCGTTCGTCTTATCGCCATGACAGATCAATCATCTCCGAGCCTGAAGGCGTGTGGGGCAGAAGCCTGAACCGCACCATTGATTTACAGATTGCATCTATCTCTTTAGCGTCAGGAATTATGTTCCTGTATGAAACACGGTCAGCAGGCGAGGTAAGTACATACTCAATGAGTTTTTTGGGAAGCCCGTACGCTGCTGCACCTATGTCTGCTGCTTCCAGCCTGTGCCCCTCGATCCATGCAGCGCTTTTTTCAAATTCTCTTATAAGTGCGCGTACCCTTTTGCCATGTCTTTTCATTATATCCTCATGGACAATAACCACGCTTGATATGAATCCGGGCGCCACATCCTTCATCTGGGCAAGCACAATTCCTGTGCCGGCAAGCTCTGCCTGTGCCGCATAGGGCTCTCCAACGATATACGCATCAATTCCTCCTGATCCCAGGGCAGAAGGCATGTCAGGAGGGGGAATTTCAAGTATTTCAAGCGTGTCAGTATGCACATTGTTGGCCTTGCAGAGCTTTAGCAGCTCAAGATTCTGGGTGCTGAACCTTATGGGAATCCCCACTTTCCGGCCTTCAAGCTGTGAAATGTCCCTGATGCCTGTGGACTTTCCTGCCACCAGGGCCGTTCCATCCCGGTGCCCCAACAGCACTATCTTCACCGGTACGCTCTGTTCACGCAGGGTTATTGCAAGTGGGGCAAGGATAAATGCTATATCTATTTCCTTTCCCCTGACCGCATCAATCATGTCAGGCCATGATGAAAATTTGACTGTATCAAATGCCATGTCACTGTTCCGCAGGCGTTTTTGTGTTACCGGGCAGAGCAGGTGGCATGTGATGGGAAGAAAGCCGACTTTAAGGGCTGTATCTTCATTGTTGCCAGTGACATTGGAGGCTGAGCGCCAGGCATGGAGCACTGTGATAAGCACTAGCCAGCCCAGGGCAAAAATGGCAATTTTCAGGCCTGTTCCTGTCTTTTTACATAATAGGCTTTGCATAGTAGCAAAATCGGCACAAATATCCTTTGGCTTTAGTGTTGGGTTCAGTGCAATGCATGAATATGACTTCAGCTTTACTGTTTAAGGTTTCAAGGTTATTATAGAGATTTACTGTGAAAATAGCTCGAAGCTGAAAGCTCAAGGCTCAAAGCTGAAAGTCTAAAAAGTAAAAGATGAACCGCTAAGGCCGCTAAGAACGCAAAGAATTTTGATTATTCCCTGTGGGGGTAACCGACAGGGAAGATATAAGCGCCTTAGTGTTGTTTTCCTTTGCGTCCTTAGCGTTCTTGAGCGAAGCGGGCGGTGAAGAAGATATTAAGGAGATAAATTCAGAATATGACTAGACAGATAAATGTTGCCCTCCTTGGTTTTGGTACAGTGGGGAGTGGCACTGCAAAGATACTTCTTGAACAGGCTGAACTGCTTGAAAAGCGTGCCGGGTGTCCAGTACGTCTTAAGTGGATATGTGACAAGGACCTTGTGACGGACCGTGGTTTTCCAGTGCCCAGGGAGATCCTTACAGATGATCTTGCCAAGGTAATGGATGATCCGGAAGTCCACATTTTCATTGAGCTTATCGGCGGCCTTGAGCCAGCCAGGACTTTTGTCCTTGATGCCATCAGCAGGGGCAAGCATGTGGTAACTGCAAACAAGGCGCTTCTTGCAGTGCATGGGCACGAGATCTTCAGGGCTGCATCGGATAATGGTGTTGAGGTTGGATTTGAGGCAAGCGTTGCCGGCGGCATCCCTGTGATAAAGGCGGTGCGGGAGGGCCTTGTTGCAAACAACATTCATACTGTTCTGGGCATCCTTAACGGCACGGCAAACTACATACTTACACGCATGACTGATGAGGGTATGCCTTTTGACCAGGTTCTGCGCGAGGCACAGGAACTTGGTTATGCAGAGGCTGATCCAACCTATGATGTTGAGGGTGTAGATACTGCCCACAAACTTGCCATCATGTCAACACTGGCATTCGGCATGCCTGTTGGGCTTGATGACATCTACACAGAGGGGATTACCAGGCTCTCTCCCCTTGATATTGCCTTTGCAAGTGAATTTGGCTACAGCATCAAGCTCCTTGCCATAGGAAGAAGGCATGACTCCGGTATTGATCTTCGGATACACCCCACAATGGTTCCACAGAAACATCTCCTGGCCCAGGTTGGCGGAGCTTACAATGCCTGTTACCTGGTGGGTGATTCTGTTGGCAAGGTGATGTTTTACGGTATGGGTGCAGGACAGATGCCCACAGGCAGTGCTGTGGTGGCAGACGTGGTGGATATTGCAAGGGATGTTTTTACTGAATCCGTGGGCAGAGTGCCTTCCTTTGGTATTCCTGTTGATATGCTCAGCCAGCCTGAGTTCATGCCCATGGAGAAGCTCTCAGGCTGTTATTACTTCAGGTTTGCTGCCAAGGACAGGCCTGGTGTGCTTGCAAGCATAGCCGGAGTGCTAGGGAAATATAACATAAGCATTAACTCATGCGTGCAGAAGGGCAGGGGGGATCAGGAAGGACCTGTGCCAATCGTGATGGTCACCCATGAGGCCCTGGAGGCTGATGTAAGGAAGGCCCTGAAGGAGATTGACAACATGGATATTGTGCTGGACAGCACAATGATTATACGTATAGAGGAACTGGACAGCCTCTAAGATGCAGAATCGAAGAAAAATTTTTTTAAAGTTGCAAGAGAACGGCGATGAATGAAGAAAAGCAGGAGATAAGGGAAGCAGCGGATATGGAACAGGAAAAGATGAAGCTTCCAGGCTCAAAGTACGTTGTGCTTATTGGAGATGGCATGGCAGACCTGCCATGTGATGAACTTGATGGCAAGACCCCTCTTGAGGTGGCACGTACCCCCGCAATGGACCGCCTTGCAAGGATGGGGATGTTTGGCCGGGTGCGCACAATTCCAAAGGGCTTTCCACCGGGAAGTGATGTGGCAAACATGTCGCTCCTGGGGTATGACCCGGCAAAGTACTATACGGGTCGCGGTCCCCTTGAGGCCGCGGCAATGGGTGTCAAGATGAATCCCGAAGACGTGGCCTTCAGGTGCAATCTTGTTACACTGTCCTTCCGGGAGGGCAGAGTTTACATGGAGGACTACAGTGCAGGGCATATCAGTAATGAGGAGGCCAGGGCACTGATCGATGATCTTGCCCCCCTTGTGGCAAGCCGGTCATTTGAGCTTATTCCAGGTGTAAGTTACAGGCATCTTCTGCTCTGGCGCGGAGGCCCTGAGGGGCTTGCAACTGTCCCGCCCCATGACTTTACAGGAAAGGATGTGACAGAGGCCTGGCACATTTACGAAGAAGAACCACTTCTCTATGAGATTTTAACCAGGGCAATAACATTTTTTCACCGCCATCCCATAAATGACAAGCGCAGGGAGAGGGGGCTTAACCCTGCTAATGCTCTCTGGCCCTGGGGAGAAGGGCGCAGGCCTGTTGTGGCTACGCTTAAACAGCAGTGGGACCTTGAGGGGTCAGTTATCGCTGCTGTTGATCTTATCCGGGGCCTTGGTGTCTGGGCAGGCCTCGAGGTTGTAAACGTACCCGGGGCAACAGGCTATCTTGATACAAACTATCGTGGAAAGGCTGATGCTGCTCTGAAGGAACTCCAGGACAAGGATATTGTGGTTGTGCATGTTGAGGCCCCTGACGAGGCAGGTCACATGGGAAGTATCAAGGAAAAGATCAGGGCAATAGAGATGTTTGACCGTGAGGTTGTTGGTCCTGTTACAGATGGTCTGCGGGAGATGGGAGGCGCATACCGCATCCTTGTTGCAACAGATCATTACACTCCGGTAAGCATCCGGACCCATTCCGCCGGGCCTGTTCCCTTTGTGATCTATGACAGCATGAACCCCCAGGACAATCCTGACGCTGCATGGAATGAGGCAGCTGCAAAGAAAAGTCCCCTGCTGCTTGAGGAAGGTCACACCATTATGTCACGGTTTATCGGGATTGAGCCAAGATATGTTGAGCTTGACCCGAAGAAAAAGAAGCAGCAACAACAGCAGAAATCATAAAGTGGCACACGGGATTATCATAGAAATGCCTGAGCCTGTACACAGGCTCTCCTATCGTGTGATCTATGGAGACACAGACAAGGCAGGGGTGGTCTATTACGGCACGTACATGCGGCTCTTTGAGGCAGGTCGTACAGAATACATGCGTGAGCTTGGTGACATATCCTATGCGTCCCTTGAGGACGATGGAGTGATTCTTCCAGTTACCGAGGCATACTGCCGCTACAAGTCTCCTGCGAGATATGACGATCTTTTGAGCATTGAAACCGCTGTGGCAAAGGTTACAAAGGTTTCAATAAAGTTTGTGTACCGGATTGTGCATGAAGATTCGGGCAGACTGGTAGCCCAGGGATTTACCGTGCATGCGGCTGTAAATCCTGAAGGGCGTCTTGCCAGAATGCCTCAGGCAGTGCGTGATTTATATGAACGATGGAAGGATAAAGGCTGGTAAATGGTCTTGTTTTTCCGTTCCGGTGAATAATTTCTTGTTTTTCTAAGGCTTGTTCCGCCAAAATCGCGAAACTCGCTCGTGCATCGCTCAGACAGACGCGATTTTTGTGGCTGCGCTTCGCCAAGAAAAACTACGAAATTCTTCAAACCTAAGTTGAGCGATTGTCAGATTTGCCGCATATCCGCGAAAGAGGGCTTCCCACTATAGTAGGCTATGTGGGAAGTCCGATGACAAAGGAGATGCGGTGAAGCTGGCAATCCCGAAGGGTTTCAAAATTGGAAAGCTATAATCAATATAACTCCTCTTAAT
>WGBG01000205.1 GCA_015494395.1 Deltaproteobacteria bacterium | reverse complement strand
TTATGTCAATTATAGCTTTCCTGTTTTGAAACCCTTCGGGATTGCCGTATTTACTGCATCTCCTTTGTCAGAGGAATCCCCATATAGCCGACTATTATGGGAATTCCTCTTTCGCGGATATGCAGCAAATCCGACAATCGCTCAATCTAGGATTATCCTTTCAATGCAATTTTAAAGGCACTGTGATATACAGTGCCTTTTTTATTCCTGCTGCACACCTTGCATTTCAAAACTGAATCCTTATTGTCTATCGCAGAAGAATATTGACGGAAATGGATCTATTCAGTGTGGTAAATGGTCTTGTTTTGGAGTGACTTTGAACAATTTCGTAGTTTTTCTTGGCGAGGCGAAGCCACAAAAATCGCGTCTGTCTGAGCGAGGGACCAGCGAGTTTCGCGATTTTGGCGTAGCAAGCCTTAGAAAAACAAGAAATTGTTTACCGGAACGGAAAAACAAGACCATTTATCAACCTTATATTTAATATCAGTACGCTGAACAGTTACTCTTCATTTTGCTTTGAGCTTTCAGCTTTTAGCTGTTTCAAAAATACTGATTATGAGAGGTGAAATATAGATATGGGAGCAAGAAAGGAACATTGTGAATTCAAGACAGAGATAAAGCAGTTGATGGACATAATCGTTAACTCCCTCTACTCAAGCAGGGAGGTATTTTTACGTGAGCTTATCTCCAATGCCTCTGATGCCCTGGACAAGTTGCGCTTCAAGGCACAAACAGAACCGGAGATAATGGGTGATGATACTGATCTTAAGATCAGAATAATACCTGACAAGGAGAAACGCACACTGGAAATTGCTGACAATGGAATCGGCATGACATGGGACGAGGTGGCGGAAAATATCGGTACTGTTGCAAAGAGCGGGACAAGTGCCTTTCTCCAGGCAGTGGAGCAGGCAAAGAAACAGGACGCCATTATCTCTCCTGAGCTTATCGGCCAGTTTGGTGTTGGCTTTTACAGCGCATTTATCGTTGCCGACAAGGTAACACTCATTACAAAGGCTGCCGGATCAGACCAGGCTGTCAAGTGGGAATCTGACGGACAGGGCGGCTATACCCTGGAGGAGGCCCATCGGGAAGGCCGGGGGACTTCTGTAATCTTGCATCTTAAAGAGGTGGAAGAAGGCGAGGCAGACTTCACTGATCAGTGGGTAATCAAGGATGTGGTGAAGCGCCATTCGGATTTTGTGTCCTATCCAATCGTAATGGATATGGAGATTGAGGAACCCATTCCGGAAAAGGAGCGGGTCCTGGACAAGGACGGCAAGCCTATTGGACCCACAACCAGAAAGGTTGTAAAGGAAGAGGTCCTGAACTCCATGAAGGCAATATGGACACGGGACCCCAAGGAGGTAAGCGAGGAGGAGTACAAGGAGTTCTACACCCACATAAGCCACGACTGGAACGAGCCTCTGACATGGCTTCACAAGCGTTTTGAAGGCGTAACAGAGTACAGCGTGCTTCTCTACATCCCCTCTGTTGCACCCTTTGATCTCTTTAATCCTGAGGGCAAGTTCGGAATCAACCTTTACTGCCGCAGGGTTTTCATAATGGATGACTGCAGGGAGCTTATCCCTGAATACCTGCGGTTTGTAAAGGGTGTGATAGATGCACCGGACATAAATCTCAATGTCAGCCGTGAAATCCTTCAGCAGGACAGGCTGGTTACTGCCATCAGGAAAAATGTAACAAAGCAGATACTCAAACTCCTTGCCGATCTTGATCAGGAAAAATACGAGAAATTTTATAAGGAATTTGCCCCTGTGCTCAAGACCGGGGTTCATACAGACGGTGAAAACCGTGACAAGATTGCAGAGCTCCTCAGGTACAGGACCACAAAGTCAGGTGACAAACTCATATCACTGAAAGAGTATGTTGATAACATGAAGGAGGGGCAGGAGTTCATCTATTACATTACTGGTGAAAATCTTAAAGCCCTTGCCAACAGCCCTCACCTTGAGCTTCTGAAGGAGAAGGACTACGAGGTGCTTCTCATGACAGATCCAATTGATGAATGGGTTGTTGATTCCCTGCCGGAATACCAGGGCAAGAAGCTTAAGAGCGCTGAAAAGGGCGAGCTTGGCATTGAAGAAAAGGAACAGCAGGATGATACAGAGTTCAAGGGCCTTATCGCATACCTCAAAGAGCAGCTTTCTGACCGGGTCAAGGAGGTTCGGACATCAAAGAGGCTCAAAAGCTCCCTTGCATGTCTTACAGGAGATATCTGGGATATGAGCGCCTACATGGAGAAGATCCTGAGGGCATCCGGGCAGAAAGTTCCGGAAAACAAGAGGGTGCTTGAGGTAAATATTTCCCATCCTCTGATGCAGAAGATGCTTGAGATGTACAAGCAGGACAAGAAAAATGAAAAGCTGGCAGATTATGCTGCCCTGGTGTATGACATAGCAGTAATCAGCGAGGGAGGAAAGATTGATAATCCTTCCAGGTTTAATACTCTCATAGGGGAACTGGCTGCATCTTGATAAACACCTGTTTTATAGCAGATACCCGGGCCGCAAGGGTGGTGTCTTCCGTTCTTGCGGCCCTGTTCATTGTTGTTATTTCCGGCTGTTCAATCTTTCAAACAAAGTCCAAGCAAGCAGCTTACCCACCATCAGCCTGCAGAACCGGCAATCTTCTTGATGATCTTGGAAGAATCGGCTCTGCCATAAGAAGCATTGACGCAAGGGCAAGGATTCAGCTTGAACTTAACGGCAGAAAGCAGCCTTCAATTTCCTGCACATTAAAGTGGTACGGTGCAGACCGCTCACAACTTCTGAGGCTTACAGGTTATGGCCCCTTTGGCATTACCCTCTTTGACTGTCTCCTTAAGGATAACACTTTTCTCCTATCAATTCCTTCCCATAAGGCAACTTATTTTTCTGATTTAACCCAGGGAATTGATGCACAATCACGACCAGGCAGCATTTCACAGAACTCCCGTGCAGCATCAGCGGCAGCCCAGTTTCGTATGGCACTGAATCCCTGGAACGCCGCTATGACATCCCGGATCAGTGAAATTTTCTGTCCCGGCTTTAATGAAAATCCCTTCCTTGACTCTGGCTCAACTGAGCCGTCCAATGCCAGCCTTGTATGTTACAGCTCTTTTGTGAACCAGACCAGGGTATGGTCTGCATTTGACGTGAATACCCTGGCTCCGTTTGCCATGGAGACAAGGGATTTCAAGGCATATTTCAACGGTATTTTGTCCGATTCCGGGCATTCCCTGCCATGTGTTAAATATCCTGAATCTATTATTTTGATATTGAAAAAAAGGGACATCACCATTCACATCTCCATAAAGAAGATATCATTTAACACCATTACCCCCTGGCAAGCGGCATTTGACAGGGCACCATTCATGGGATTGCGGCTGATTCCATTAGGGAACCTGCTCAGACAGGCTGTTGGCAGATAAATATCTCTTCACTCTTCCCTTATCCTAAACCATTCTTGTTTTTACCTAGTTCTTCCGTTAAAGTTAACAGAATGTCACCAAAATGATTTTTGCTGGCATGGGTGTTGCTTGTGACACACCGGCGGGATACTTTTGTCTTTCAACATGATCATGATTTTAGATATGCTGGAATACCTGCAAGGCACTTCAATAAACCTATCATAACGAACTGATGCTCAGGCGCACCCGGAAAATAACAGGGATTTATCTTGGCCGTGACAGCATAGAGGCCATAACCATTGGTAAGACAGGCGGGGCATGGTCTGTTCTTGATGAGGAGCCCACGCCTGAGGAGAGCACAGCGCCAATTCCGGAGCAGGTCCGGGCATTCCTTGCACAGCTCAAGGTGGAAAGAACAAGGCGGATTACCTTTGCAGTTCCGGACACAAAGGTTTTTTTCAGGGAGATATCCTTCCCGCAGTTAAGCCCGGATGAAGCGGTTGCCGCGGTGCGCATGGCAGTTGATCTTCATGCCCACCTGAAAAAAGAAGAGATTTACTTTGATGTTTACAGCCTCACCGGTGATTCAGAAACAGCATCCACGACTGACCAGGACAAAAACGAATCAAGGGTCATACTGGCCTACATTGAACGCTCATTTCTTTCTCCAATTTTAAAGGCAGTTACGGAAACAGGCCATCAACGCTCCCTTGGCATTATCTCTCCGCTTTCATGTGGGATTGACGGTATCCTGAGGCTTGCAGAACCCGGGGCATTTCCCTGCACAGTGCTCTCAAGGCAGGATGATGACATCAGAATCTCCCTTCACAGCAGTACAGGCTGGGAAGGGTCCCACTCTGTTTCACTTTTTTCAAGCTCAGGCCTGGGGCATCGCCTTGCAGAGATGTCCCGCCTCTATCCTGAACCGTTTGGAAGCCTTGTAAAAAATCCCTCCTTCAAGATTGGAGAGTTCCAGATTGCTGATCTGGAAAAGACCCCCAATGACCCGTGCACTACCATAAAGGCGCTTGAGCCTCTATGCGGCGGCGCCCCTGCAGGCCCTGCACTGTGTGCAGTTGGTATTGCCATGAAATCCTATCCTGAGATTGCCTTTCAGGATGCCCCTCGTAAAAAACCTTTCCGGCTTAAGATAAATGCATTCCAGATCCTTGCATTTGCAGTGACTGCTGCCATGCTGGTAGCCACAGCATTTGGGATGGTCCGCATGATGCGTGTGTCTTCAAAGGTGAACCACGTAGAAAAGAGGCTTAAGGAGCTTGAAAACAGGATGAAGCCGCTCCTTGAGACCAGGGCCAAGATTGATGATATAGAGAAGAAGAAACAGGAGCTTACAGAGTTTACCAAAGAACTGCCAGGTGTTCTGGACGTTTTGAGGGAAATTGCAACTCTTACCCCTACAGATACATGGATCAGAAATTTCAGTCTTTCAAGCAGAAAATTCCGTCTCAGTGCTGAAGGAAAATCAGCAACGGCATGTGTTGCTGCTCTAAGAAAAAGCCGCCTGTTCTCACAGGTAAAGCTGGTATCAAGCGTTACCAAGACAAAAGATGGTAATGAACGGTTTTCCATAGAGATAGTGCCCAGGACATCAGGCCGGGGAGGCAAGAAATGAAGGGACTGGCGTCGGGCATGAAGGGCCGCAGCCCGCTTCTTCGCTACGGCATCCTGATAATTGTTGTAATTCTGTGGTACAGCCTTGTCTGGGATACCATTCAGTCAAGGACCGAGTCCCTTTCCGAGACACTGCAGGTAAAAGAGGCAAAGGTCAAGAGGATTCAGACCAAGCTCAAAAAGAACAGCGGTCTTGACGCAAAGCTTAAAAATGCGCAGAAACAGTACGCTGCCCTTGAAAAGAGGCTTCTTCCCGGCACCAATCCCCAGATAGTTGCATCTGCCCTGCAGGACATGCTGAATACAGCGGCAGCTGAAGCCGGGCTTGAGGTAACCACATACAGGACCATCAAGGGCAGGAAATGGCGGAACAAGCCTGTTGCTGCCGTGCGTCTTACACTTAAGGGAAATACGGAAAAACTTGTTAAATTTCTCGAACTTATAAGGAACAAAAACAGGATAGTCCGCATAAACAGCCTGAATATAGTCAAGGTCAGCGGGCGCAAACCATATCTCAGGATCAATATAGAAGCGGAGGCTCTGTGGAAACAGGGAGGATCTGCATGAAAATAGCTACCGGAAAACACATTTGCTTTGTTATTGCCATACTGCTCATGTCATGGGGTTGGCCCATGTTGGCACTCTCTGCGGACACCAAGCAGGCCAAACAGCAGAAGGATTCTGCAGTTGAAGAAACGAGTTCTGGAATCGTCTCTCCCTACAGGGGCGCAGGCCCAAATGAAAAACGGCAGATCGACCTTACCTTTGATGATATGGACATATATCCGGTACTGGATGATGTTCTTGGCAATGTGCTTGAGCTGAACTTCGTGGTGGACCCGGCAATCAGGGGCACCATATCCGTTCGGATACAGGGCAGGTATTCCAGGAATGAACTCCTTGACCTCTTCAACTCCATGCTCCAGATGCACGGGCTTGCCATTGTTCATGGGGCATACGGGCTTTACAAGGTTGTTAAAAAATCAGGCAGTCCCAAGCAGGGAGACACTGTGATCTCAGCCGGTGCCAAACGGCCAAACCCCGGAGACACCACCCGGGTATTCCAGTTGCGTTACCTCTCTGCACAGCATGCCATAGCAAACCTGAAAAACTTCATTTCCCAAGGCGCAGTAATAATCGCCGTTCCAAGCTCAAACTCGATAATAGTTACTGATACAGCGGAAAATCTTCAGAAATTAAACAGGATAATCTCTCTTCTTGACACCAATCTCTTCAAAAAGGTGAAGTGGAAGCTCTTCAGCCTTGAAAATACCGATCCTGAAGACATGGCAAAGGACCTTGAAAACATCTTCAAGAGCAAGGGGATCTTTGCCCGTGCAGGCGTTGATACAGACAGCCTTCAGATTATTACCCTGAAGTCAATAAATGCAATCCTGGTGGTTACAAGGTGGCCGGATGTCCTGAAGGAGATAGAGGTCTGGGTGCATGAACTGGAACAGGGACAGATAGAAAAGGGCTCAAACGTATATGTCTATTTTGTTCAGAACGGCAAGGCAAAGGAACTGGCAGATCTTCTGAACAACCTCTATTCAGAGGGTAACTCAGGTTCCTCAGGCAGAAAGAGGATACTGGTAAAACGCACCAAGCAGGGGGAGCCAACTGTCAAGACCGAACTTTCAGGAGAGCTGAGTGGAGAGGTCAAGATCATTGCCGATGAGTCAAACAACGCACTTCTCATCAAGGCACGCCCCAAGGACTACGCAATAATCAAAACTGTCCTGGACAAACTGGACATTATGCCCCGGCAGGTGCTGGTGCAGGTCATCATTGCAGAGGTGGCCCTTACCGGCCAGCTTGAATACGGTGTTGAGTGGTTCATTAAACAGAAGGGGATCAAAATAGCCGGAAATCCGTACAATGCCGACATGGCGCTGAGCGCCGGGCAGACTCTTGTTGAAAACACGCCGCTTGGAGAGGGGATTAACGGATTTTCATACGGCCTGTTCAATAATGACGGCGACTTGATGGCGCTTCTTACGCTTATTGACTCCACAACCAATTTCAATCTGCTCTCAACCCCGAACATCCTTGCCTCTGATAACCAGGAGGCAAGCATTGAGATTGGTGAAGATGTTCCGGTGCTCTCTGAATCCACCATCTCAAGCGGCGGAGTCAAGACCCAGGGTGTTCAGTACAGGAAAACAGGTATTATCCTGCATGTTAAACCCACAATCAATGACAACGGGCTTGTACGAATGGAGATAACCCAGGAGGTCAGTGCTGTTGATGACAATGCAGAAACAGCAGGAATCTCATCCCCGCGCATCAAGAACAGGAAGGCAACCACGTTCCTGGCTGCACATGATGGTCAGCACATCCTTATTGGAGGCCTGATGCGCACAAAACTGTCCGAGAGTTCTTCTGGTATTCCAATCCTGAAAGACATTCCATACCTAGGGTACCTGTTTGGCTCCACCGGTACTACCCAGGAAAAGATCGAGCTTATATTTATCGTAACCCCACGTGTAATCAAATCCAGGCAGCATGCAGACGAGCTTACAAGGGAGTTTGCTGAAAAGGTCCACTCTTTAAGGGAGATGCTTAAGAAAGAGGAGATAATCACTCCTGACAAGCCGGCGCCACAGGAAATTATACCTGAGGAGGCGTATTAGCCCATGCCGTATAGGTGTGCCAGCAACATAACGGGTAATTTAGCCCTTATGACAGCCCCTTTGCACAAGTTTAGTGCGGCTATGGTGGCAATGATAATCCTGGTCCTGATATTGGGCTTTAGCATGCCTGCCCTTGCCAAATCGGCCAAGACAAAGGCAAATAGCAAAAAAGATGCTGCCATTATCAGCAAACGCTACCAGGTTATTGTAAAAAAGGACCCATTTGACAAGGAACGGGGAGGGAGCGAATCTGGCGAAGGGACCAATACAGAGGCACCTGTAGAGGGCATAAGTGAACATTACGAGCTTTACGGTGTAATCAGGACTGGAAATATAAGAAAGGCATTTCTCAAGGAGAAGAACAGCAAAAAAAGCCGTGTCCGGTGGAACAGAAAAAAGAAGAGGCTGAGTCGCCCGAAATTTCGTATCGTAACAGAAGGTGATCTGATTGACGGTTGGAAGGTTAAGGAGATTACCCCTGCCGGGATTGTGCTTTCATCAAACGACCGAACCGTGCAGATGAAGGTGTTTACCAGCCAGAAATCAAATCGAAGGGCACTTAAACCTGTTGCCATGCAGACCAAGCCCACGCCCCTGCCTGTTACTCACAAGGCTGCGGTTCCATCCACAGGGAAAAAGGCAGCATCCAGGCCGGGGGCATCCAAGTCACCATCAAAGCTGGTTCCAGTAAAACCCTCGGGCCAGGCAACTCCCCCCTCACCGCCGCCAAGGCCAAGGAGAAATCCATTCAGCCGTGTACTGAAGACCAGCACAAGTACAGGCATAAAGACGCCACCTGCAGAGACTCCGGATGATCAGGCAATACTATCTCCTGAGGATATAACTGTGCCTCCGCTTAATCTCCCTGGAAAATAGCCTGGTTATGTATCTGCCATATCTGGGCTAAACTTTCCTGTTCAGGCACCTGGTGTGTAACTGAGGAGGCATGCTGCCACAACTGCCAGTACAATTCCAAGCACCTGGGTCCAGTAAAGCCTTTCTCCCAGGAACAGGGCTGCCATGATTACAGTAACAACCGGATAAAGGGCAGTAAGCGCTGAAACAACGGCGATGGGTCCCTGTTTTGCTGCAGCGAAATAAAAATACAGCCCGATACCTCCAAAAATGCCGGTAAGAACAGCAGGAATAACCCCCCTTGGGTCTGACTCCAGGTTTCTGCCTGCTATTAACAGGGAGACAGCCCCTATTACCATCACTCCAACGGATTCATAAAATACCGAGCTGATGGCAGAAATGTGGCGCACTGCAAGTTTTGGCAAAAATGCCCAGAAACCCCAGCAAAAAAGCGCTATGAATGCCCCGGCAAGCCACCTTTCCACTATTTTTATATTCTCCCCTGAAACGTAACTGTTCAGCGTATTGATGGTCATTGAGGTTAGCGAATGGCCTTGTTTTTCCGTTCCGGTGAACAATTTCTTGTTTTTCTAAGGCTTGCTCCGCCAAAATCGCGAAACTCGCTCGTACCTCGCTCAGACAGACGCGATTTTTATGGCTGTGCTTCGCCAAGAAAAACTACGAAATTCTTCATAGTCACTCCAAAACAAGACCATTCACTACGCTGAATAGATACCCTGAAACTTTAATTCATCTAACTTGCTGGTTGGTACATAGATTGAGCGATTGTCGTATTTGCTGTATATCCGCGAAAGGAGTGACTGTCGGTCAGGTGTGATCAAGCACTGTTACACTCTCTATATGATATGTCTGCGGGAACATATCAACCGGCTGGCTCCACCTGACTGCATAACCGTTATCAAGAAGGTGCGCCACATCCCTTGCAAGGGTCATTGGATTGCATGACACATAGACTATTACGGGCAGCTTTGCACTGGAAATGGCCTTGACTGTCTCCATTGCACCTGAACGTGGAGGGTCAAGAAGCACGATGTCCCATTCAGGCTGCTGCTCATGAACAAAAGCTTCAACAGGCCGTGCAAGAAAACGTGCAGTTTCGATGTTATTAAGCCTGCAGTTGTCCTCTGCCCCGCGGATTGCCCCGGAATCATGATCAACCCCCATGATTTCATAGCACAGAGGGGCAAGTGGAAGGGTAAAGTTACCCATTCCGCAGTATAGATCAAGAAGCCTGGACCGGCGCACGTTACTTTCAGAAACAGCCTCAATGACCAGTTTCACCAGCGTGCGGTTCTGGGCAAGATTGATCTGGGAAAAACCGCCTGGAGGAAGCTGAAGTGATACGCCGTTTTCCCCTTGAGGACGGATAACAGGCATCATCGGGCGCTTTTGGTTATGTGCAGCTGTCATCATCTTCCTGCCGTGCTTTACCATGACAGTCAGCGGAAATGATGCCTCTGATACCAGGTTTTGCGCAGCATTTTCAAATTCCGCACACATGGCAGGCCAGGCTTTAGAGCCTTTTTTCCGCCCTTTGCCAGTGCTGTTTGAGCATACAATAATTCGACTGCCCCCCACGTCTCCTGTCTCAAAAATTACATGCTCAACCCCGGTTTTTTTAATGGCAGTTCCGGAAAGCATGTGCTGCTTGAATAGTTCCAAGATGGTTTCAACCCGCGGGGCAAGGAGCAGGCACCGCTTAATGCTGCACACACGGTGGCTTTCAGGCTGGAAAAAACCCGCAATGGGCTCACCGTGCTGCCAGCGCACCTGAAGCCGTGCCCTTGACCTGTAATGCCACTCTTCAGGAGAGGGGATGATGGGCCTGATGAACTCCCTTGCCACACCACACTTTCCGGCAAGTATGGATTCAAATATCTCCTGCTTCCAGCGAAGCTGTTCTGAAATGGAGATGTGCTGCCACTGGCACCCGCCGCATTGCATAAAGTGAGGGCACCGGGGCTCAACCCTTGAGAGTGACGGCACAGAGACATCCTTCAGCCTTCCAAAACAGTAATGCCGCTTTTCCCTGGCAGCCTCCCAGTAAATGACATCCCCAGGGACAGAATACGGCACAAAAACCGCCTTGCCGCGGTAAAAACCCAGGCCACTTCCACCAAAAACCAGCTTTTCAACACATAATGGCGCTGCAGCCTGGCTACTCAATACCGATTTCCCTTTTGAAGGCCTCAATACCGCCGATTTTGTCAATTACCCTGTCCAGTCTGGACTTTTTCTTCACGTTTGCCGTGAAAAAATGCGCCACCTTCAGGGTGAGTTCTGCTGCATCCTCCACATTTGTAACCTTGGCAATCTCAATGCCTGTCTTTGGTCTGGCACCTCCATGTCCTGCAGCAAATACCTTCCATCCGCTCTTTACACCTACAAAACCAAGGTCAACCATATTTGCCCATGAACAGCATGCAGGGCACCCTGCAATGCCAAGCTTCATCTTTGGGGCAGTAATTTCCGCACCGGCTTTTTCATAAAGGTATTCTCCAAAGGCAAAGGTGTCCTGCCATGCAAACTTGCACCAGGGCTGCCCTACGCAGGTCCGTGCATGGGATAAAGTCCTGCCCTTTCTTACACTGGCACCGGCAGATTCCATAATCTCCATGACCCTCTGTCCTGATTCGTCATCAAGGCCCAGGAACATAATCTTCTGGGCAGTGGTAATGTGAACGGTAATGCCGGGCATGCGGGATACCTTGCCCATTGCCTCAAGTATTTCCGGCTTCAGGTTGCCGTTTGGGGCCTCTATTGTCATGGCAACAGAGCCATCTTTCTGTGGATTTAATCCTGGAACTTTGGGCGAATTCATAGTTTACTTAACTCCTTTTTGATCAAACAAACATTCTAAAAAATCAGGACACTACATGTCCCTTGCAGTTGCATTTTCAGTCACCAGGCTCAGGCTTTTGTGTTTTTTCTTCTTGTTTTTTGTATTCATCGTGCCCACCACTGCCGCTGCAACAGCTATCTGCAGAGAGATGCTCCGGAGCATCTTTAGTGAAAGCTTTCCTGATCTTACCCCACAGGGGTGGAACAGAAAGCAGAAGAACAATGACAGCCCCTGTATATCTTGTCCATGCCGGTACAAGTTCTGCGTGCCTGCCAGCCATTGCTGCAGCGGATATCCCGAAACCGGCATAAAACATATCAAGAATCAATCCGCACGCCAGGGCGCAGACGGCAAGTGAGAACAGATAGACCGCAACGCCCCGTTTGCCAAGAATTCCTGTAACTACTGAGAGGGATGCCATGTTGGTGGCAGGCCCTGCAAGCAGAAAGACCAGAGCAGCTCCCGGGCTTACCCCCTTCACAACCATTGCTGCAGCCACCGGGGTAGAGGCAGATGCGCAGATGTAGATTGGAATTCCTACGGCAAGCATTATGAGCATGGATTCAAGCCCTCCGCCAAGGTGCTCTGCAAAAAAACTTTCAGGAACCAGAATGGTTATAATGCCTGCAAGAAGCAGTCCCAACATGAACCATCCTGCAAGATCAGCCCATACGTCGGTAACCGCATATTTCAGCCCGGCAAACAGCCTCTCAGGCAGTGAATGGTGGTTTTTATGTACCTCCGGGGGGCAGTCAGTGCCGTCACAGCACCCGTCAACCCGGCAGGCATTGTCAATATCCTTCATCTCCGTATCTTCAGGTTTTTCAAGGAGATTTTGAAAAATACCTGCTGTAATGGCTGAGAACATGGCGGCTAGGGGTCTTGCAATGGTCATAACCGGATCCATAAGGGCATAGGTCACTGCCATTGAATCAGCACCTGATTCCGGTGTTGAGATAAGAAACGCCGTAGTTGCGCCCTTGTTTGCCCCCTGCTTTTTAAGTGATGCTGCCGCCGGCAGCGTCCCGCATGATCAGAGTGGAAGGGGTATGCCAAAGAGGGCAGCCTTAAACACCGGTAGAAAACGGCCCTGTCCCAGGTGTGATGCCACTGCTGCAGGACTCATAAAGACCTTCAGCATGCCGGCAACAACTATCCCCAGCAAAATGTATATTCCGGCGCTGAGGAGTATATTCCACATTTCTGTCAAGATTTGAATAAATAAATCCATTTGAAAAAACTCCTGAAAAAATGTATCTATTCAGCGTGGTAAATGGTCTTGTTTTGGAGTGACTTTGAACAATTTCGTAGTTTTTCTTGGCGAAGCGCAGCCATAAAATCGCGTCTGTCTGAGCGAGGCACGAGCGAGTTTCGCGATTTTGGCGGAGCAAGCCTTAGAAAAAC
>WGBG01000204.1 GCA_015494395.1 Deltaproteobacteria bacterium | reverse complement strand
GCCGGGGGTCACAGGTTCAAGCCCTGTTCCGCCTACCATTAATTTAGCAAAAAGCGGGGTCGTAGCTCAGTTTGGTTAGAGCGCTGGCCTGTCACGCCAGAGGTCGCGAGTTCGAGTCTCGTCGGCCCCGCCAGTAATTTCAAGGGGTTACAGTTACCAGGCTGTAACCCCTTTTTCTTTTTTATTACCTGAATTGAGCGTTTCAAAAGTTTGAAGAAACAATTTTAGTATCTATTCAGCGTGGTAAATGGTCTTGTTTTGGAGTGACTTTGAACAATTTCGTAGTTTTTCTTGGTGAAGCGAAGCCACAAAAATCGCGTCTGCCTGAGCGAGGGACGAGCGAGTTGCGCGATTTTGGTGTAGCAAGCCTTGGAAAAACAAGAAATTGTTCACCGGAACGGAAAAACAAGACCATTCACTAACATTCATTAACATAAGTATGCTGAACAGTTACTAATTTTATACTATATTAAAAGGAGTTACAGCGTTCAAACTCTTCATCTTTTGCAACCCTTCGGGATTGCCGCATTTACTGCATCTCCTTTGTCAGAGGAATTACCATATAGCCGACTATTATGGAAAATTCCTCTTTCGCGGATCTGCAGCAAATCTGACAATCGCTCAATCAAGGTATTACCTTTGATCACCTCTTTGGCTGAGACACTGCTGCGGAAACCGGAAGAAAACTTTTCAAAATAGTCCACGAGGGCATATCCGGAAAGGCCCCCAACAAACAATTTGGATACCAGAGACCAAAAAGCCCAAGCCAAAAGAAGTCAGGCTTTCATGCCATTATCTTTCAGCTTGGGCTTTTGACTTTTAATCAACTTTCACGATCAAGGGTTGCATCCAGCCCACTGTCGTACAAATTTGGTTTCTATATGAATATTTTCAGCTCACAGCAAGTATATTTTTCACAGAATGAAACATGGTATATGAACCAATAAAGACAATAACCAGAGCACTTACAATACCGAGCTTGTGTGAAAGCTCAATGTTGTCGCTTATCTTTTCTGTAAGCCTGCCTGCTTGAGAAAGAATAACTCCAATAGACATCATAACGGCTCCGAGTCCCAGGCTGAAAAAGAGCGTCACACTAAGTCCCTGGGCAATTTTGCCTGCAGCAATCGCAGCAAGGAGTGTTGCAATTGCTGCAGGACAGGGAATAAGACCACCAGAAATGCCAAGCAGGAGGAGTTTAAGTTTGCTCTGGGGTTCTCTGGCTGACGGTTGGGTGTGGACATGATGGTGATGATCATGGGAATGCGAATGCCCATGGTCATGGTGGGAGTGAGCGTGATCATGCAGCTCGTGAGTATGGTTATGTGTATGGTGTGAATGTGTAGCCGTTACTGATTTTTCATGCACTTCATGGGGATGATGCGAATGTAAATGATCATGGCTGTGATCATGATGGACATGCTCATGATCGTGGCTGTGGCTATGACTGTGCTCATGATCATGGGTATGGTGTTCATGTGAGTGGTGGTGATGCCCGCCTCCGAAAAGATGGAAATGATGATGGCCGGCATTTCCAGAAAGCCTCTGTTTCAGCATCCACAGGCCCACAATAAGGATAATTCCCGCTGAAACCAGTCCTAACCAGTCGTGTAAAACCTGATCTGAATAGGTTTTGGAAAGCATCTGGGCAACAATGCCAAGAAGGATTACGCTAAATGTGTGGGTGATGGTGACAATGGCACCAAGAAGCATACCATCCCATGCCCTTCCCTTTGTTCCAACCATGTAGGCGGCAATAAGGGTTTTACCGTGGCCAGGTTCAAAGGCGTGAAGGGCACCAAGAAGAATAGCTCCAGAATAGATCATAAAGAGATTTGTCATGGCGGTTACCTAATTTGATATTGTAAACGGATTCATCACCACTTTTCAGTAATGATGTCGTTTAGTTTCTATATAGGCATCTTTTTATGCGAAGCACAATTAATAAAATACTAATGTTTTTTGAACATATAGGGAAAGCTGATGCAATAGGACGATTACCTCATTTTGCCGGGAAGATTTCCTGTTGCTATTCATGAAGGGAATCATAAATAGCCGAAAAAGATGCCGCCAGCCTGTTAAAATCCAGAGAATCAGCTACTTGCCTGCATAAACAATAAAGAACGGCGGGGTTTCCTGCATTATGCTTCCGGAACGGTATGGATGCTCTGTAAAACAGGACGTATCGTAACAGCCAACCTCCCTGAAACAGATTTTCTCCAAAAGGGCAGTGGCGTCATCGACATTTAATCCGGAATAATATGGAAGGGATTTTCTGATGGCTGAATAACTCCAGAAAAAACGAAGGGACTGTCTGCTTCTGTCCCGGAATTTGTCTTTTAATGCCTTTAGTGCAAGACTGGGCAACTGTCTCCAGGTAGAATTCATCCAGTAACCATCGGCGAGCACGAGTCTTCCACCAGGCTTAAGCACTCTTTTCCATTCTGTCAGTGCCTTTTCAGGACGAGGCAGGGTCCATAGCAGGTTTCTGGAAACTATCACATCGAAACTATTATCTGCAAAGCCCAAATGTTCAGCATCTCCCACCTTGAACCCTATGTTAAGCCCTTCCCTCCTTGCATTCGCTTTTGCATAGGCAATCATTTCATCGGACAGGTCAACACCTGTAACCTGGAATCCGTTTCTGGCAAGATAAACTGCAAACTGGCCTGTTCCCGTACCTACGTCAAGTGCCCGCCTTCCTGTACCCTTTGAGGCAAGCGACATCAACACGGATTCCCATGTACTTGCTATTGAGTCAGATTTATCCGTGTCCAGACCATAGGTACGACTTCTGGTGTTCCAGTACTGTCTGATTGGTATTTTTATTTTTTCCACAGTCCTCTCCTTTGGAAATGGTCTCTGCTGCCAGTCGGCAGGTTTACAGAATGGCTTTACAGCGAAGCTCATTCCAGACTGCTAATAAAAACAACCTCCAATCAGCACATGCTGGTTTTGATGCAAGTCTCTATTCTCCTGTATCCTAATTATCAAAAAAGAAATTCCCATACAATGGGCCGGAGAACTCAATTTCAGGGGAGGAATGCCTGTAAATCAGGGAAATATAAGCCTTGAACAGGCTATCCGGTAGGTTAAGTTCCTTCACGCCTTATGACCACCACCGTATTATTTACCGGCGGCGAGGGCCGTATCATGCAGTGGGAAACAAACCTGGATGGAAGGATAAAGGGTTCTTCCATATCAAGTATGCGGCGAAGCCCCTTTTCATAAAGACGATAGGAAACAAGGCTTCCTTCTGGAAGAATTGCGGCAAGCCGGTTAAATATCTCCTGTTTTGGACGTGCCATAGCAGCAACCATTAGAAGATTGCACCGCTGTTCCCGTGGCAGGGAAAAATGATCCCCCTGCACAATGGAAATCTGGTCACTCATATCAAGATGATCAATAAGCCTGCGCGCAAGTTCGGCATAAGACGCATCGCGCTCAATGCCCATTCCTTTAAGATTGTATCTGGAACACATGATAATAAGAGACAGGGGTAAGGGGCCACTACCCAGGAATATTATACTGTCTCCAGACATGAGGTTTGCCCCTCTCTGCTCCATTGAGGCAAGCTCCAAGTAGTTATTATAGAAAGTAAATCCCCTTATTTCAGACCAAGGATCACATGATGCAAGTAGTGCCTTTGCCTGTTCTATCTCAAGACGAAGTCCATAGATGTTACGCAAACGGCTTATTGCTGAAAGCACTGGCTGAAGTTCATCTGCTTCAAGAATTTCATAAACAGTCTCTTCATCTACCTTCATTGCCGCAAGGGTATCAAGCCTGCTGAACGCCTCATGCAAACCTTCAACATAACCATTCAGTATGTCGTTATCGCCCAAGCTACCAACCACTTTATGAATATCCAGTAACTCTGAACGTATCTCATTAAAATCAGGTGTCATCACTCAACCAACTCAAGCTTAAGAAGTGTATTGTTTACTCGATTTTCCCCAGGCCTGATCTCTCTGGTTATGACAAACCCCTCATAATCGTCTTTTTCAAGCGGGGGATGCAGAAGCGTGCGAAGGCCTGAATAGGTCCGGCATATTACCGGACGCCTTCCTGAAACTTTCATGATCTTCCTGAGCGTTGAAAATATTCTGCACTTGGGCTCGGCGAGGGCTGCTATAACAACAACGTCCCATTCATGATCTGAAAGCACGTCTTCCCTGCCCTGAACAATGGTTATGGATTGGCTTAGGCCAAGCTGATCAAGACACTGACGAGCAAGGGTCACTGCTGTCCTGTCTATATCAACGCCTATTGATTCAATTCCATAAAGACGGTGCAAAAGTATCTGGGATAACGGCATGGCACCTGAACCTATGAAGGCAATTTTTTCAGGCGTGCCAAGGGAAAGGGATTCGGTCTGTGCTCTTACAAGGGTTTTGTAACGAGGATAAAGCCCAAATTCCATCAAAGGCTTCCAGGGGTCCTTTGCCTCAAGCACTTCTTTTACAAGAAATTTTTCATGTATATCAAAAAAAGTCTTATAATAACGACGTATTGCAGGCAGCAGGCACTTTATTTCCGAAGCTGCAATTATTCGCTCATCAAGGTGGTGATCACACTCCAGATGGGCAATGTCATCAATGGTCAGGTAAAGGCTGTATATCTCTGACTGTGAGAGTTTTCGAAGGGTCTCAGGCGTATATCTGCTTATAGTGTTGTAAAAATCAAGAAGACGGTCACGCACCATGTAATAGCTGCGCTCACATGCCCGGCAGCAGCCATCAAATTCCCTTTCAGTAAGGGAGTGCTCATGTTCAAGCGGGAAAAAGTGCATTAATGCCTCTTGAGGATAGCGGTTCGTTATAGGTCCAGATAAGTTCAGAATAGACTGAGCCTTTGAACTCTGAAAATACGGAGATCTTTTAAATGGAATTACCAGGCAGAAACCTTAATGAACAGGCTGGCCTACCCTGGGATCCACGTTAACCACCGGGATAATCTTATGAATATGCCTGTGTTCTATACGTCCGCACCTGTGAGCATGCCTGTGCTCATGAAGATAGGCCTTGTCACATTCTGTCAGCACACCCTTATCCATGGCAAAAATATCATTGCATGTGTCCTCTAACAGGTCCCAGTCGTGTGAAATTATCAGCAGCGCCTGATCAAGCCTGTTCAACACATCAATAAGCCTTGCCCTTGTTTCAATATCGAGGTTGTTGGTTGGCTCGTCCAGAAGCAGGGCCTCTGGTTTCATGGCCAGAATGGTTGCAAGAGACACCAGTTTTTTCTCTCCTCCTGAAAGCTGGTGTGTGATACGGTTTTCAAATCCTTCAAGCCCAAGCTCTTTAAGGGTGGTCACGGCAATTTCCCTTGCCTCTTTTGGGGTTGCACCAAGATTCAGGGGGCCAAAGGCAACATCTTCAAGGACAGTGGGAGAAAAAAGCTGGTCATCTGCATCCTGGAAGAGCAGTCCTACTGTCTTATGAAGCTTCCTGAAATCCTCTTTGTCATTAACCTCCTCTCCCTTAAAAAGAATTGTCCCCTTCTGGGGCTTGAGTATCCCCATTATTACATGAAACATGGAGGTCTTGCCTGAGCCGTTAGGCCCCACAAGCCCTACGCGCTGACCGGGCTTCAGAGAAAAATTTACGTTCTTCAGAATGATACGCGAGGTAGCGGGATAAACAAATGTAATATTTTTAAGTTCAATGATTGGTGTCATGTTAAGTGAAGTATGCCTTATAAAGTGTCTTTACGTTCACCCTTGGAACATCAACAGGCTTAAACCAAGCTCAAGGGCCTCTATAGCCATGGCTGCAACAAGAATTACCCCCAGAAAAACAAAATCTCCTGCAGTTGCGTGCGGTTCATACAGGCTATAAAACCTGCCGTTAAAACCGCGGAGCCGCATTGCCTGCCCTACCCTCTCTGCCCTTGTCCAGCTTTTTACAAGGGTCATTCCAAAAAGATGGGCAAAGGTCCGGTATGTGTGCATATTTGAGGCCGGCCTGAAACATCTGAACCTTGCAGCCCTTGCAAGCCGCTGATATTCCTCATTAACAACAGCTATGTAACGGTATGAAAAAAGCAGTATCAGGCAGAGTTTGTTGGGTACTCCAAGGCTTTCCAGGGCATGACCCAGATCTGCCACAGTGGAGGTGGATAGAAGAGAAATAAAGAGGATAATTATAGCATTGGCCTTCACTGTAATCAGAAAGGCAAGGGCAACGCCTTCCCTGCTTATCTTGAGGGGGCCTGCTGCCCAGATTGTATCTCCCGGATATGTAAACGGGAGCATTACCCACAGGAAGGCAATGAATGTATTGACCAGAAGCAGACGCCAGAGTACCTGACGAAAATCAAGCCTGGCAATCCCTAGAAGAACCAGGCTTACTCCAAGACCAAACACTGCCCCGACCATGCTTTTACACAGGGCAATTACAAGTGTCAGGGCAACGGCAGCGGCAATCTTGAAACGGGGATCCGTGCGGTGCAGCAGAGAACTGCCTTGACAGAAGCGCTCAAATGTCATGATGCACTCTTTTTCTGTCCCTTGAAGTATGCAACAATTCCGCCAAGACCAATTATATACCCTATGCCACCAAGAATATCAGATACACTTGGGCCAGGCTCGCATGCCTGTGCCAGGAGGTGCTTTACAGGAGTAAGCTTTCTGTCCATGACCCGTTCTACTATCTGTTCTATCTGTTTTTCTGTAACTGCCGGGGCGACTGAAGGCTGCGGAGCAGGGGCCGATGCAGCAGGACTGGCAGCCGAGTCCTCATGTAGGAGCTCAGTGCTTGCAGGAGCGTCAGATCCGGTTGTAGCCACGTGGTCAGCGCTATCCATGTAATCCTGTGGTGTCATATGCCACTCGCCACGGTGTCCATCCCCAACATTTGCAACAACAAGCAGATTCATCTTTTTCCTTACCGCTTCCTTAGGGATTGGAAATTTGAACTCGCCCTTGTCATTTGTCTTGGTTGTGGCTAACACCTTTTTGGTGGCCTCATCCATCACGGTAATTTCAACCTCCCTTGCCTTTCTGCCACTGCTGAATGTTACCTCACCGGTTATTGAAGGGCCATCTCCATAGGCAAATACCAGAATTTTGTGTGCATGTGCAGAAAATGGAAGAAAACTCAATCCGGAAAACAGCAAAACAGATGTGATTAAAATTCTTTTAAGCATAATTACACCACTTTCAAAGATTTTATTGAGATACAGGGTCTGAATCCTTGCCGAAAAGTATCTCCGGCTTGACCCTGGCAAGGAAAGTTACGGTAAACATGGTTATAAACCCTTCTATTATCATTACAGGCACATGGGCTACGACCACCATTTTTGCAGTTGAAAAAAAGCCGCTGTCACTAAGAGCAAGGGAAAGTGCCATAAAAATGCCAGCCATAAACACGGAAAGTGCTCCAGCAGCAAAACCAGCAACAGCCCTGTATTTCTTTTCCTTAAGAAATGGCCTGACCAGGTAGTAGCAGATCACCGCCGGGGCAGCCATGTTAAAGGTATTGACTCCCAGCACCACAATTCCACCGAACTGAAAGAAGACCGCCTGCAGCAGCAGGGCAGTAAGTATGGCTGGGAAACTGGCCCAGCCAAGCAAGACACCCAGGAGTCCGTTAAGGATCAGGTGGACGCTTCCAGGGCCAAGGGGCACATGGATAAGGGATGCCACAAAAAAGGTGGAGGCAAGTATTGCCACAGACATGATACGGTCATAGTCAAGTTTTTTAAGACCTATAGCTGTTCCTGCAAAAGTAAGAACGCCGCCGCTCAGAAGAACTGGGGCAGACAGGACACCTTCTGATATATGCATAACCACTCCGGATTACGGCAGTTATTTAAATCTGCCGGTTGTGCCAACAGGCATCGTATTTCAAAAACACAGCAAAACCTAATAAAGATTACTCACACATTTTGTCATTTCGTGTTACCGCTCCTAAATGTAACGCCACACATAACCAGACGCAATAGAAACATTAACTTATTTTTCGGGAAAATTGCCCAGATGTCGGGAAAGATGCAAGTTACACGCTTTTAATGATTCAACTTTTATTTGAAGATCAGGCAGCAAATTTTGCAGTGCAATTTACAGAAAGGGTATCTATTCAGCGTGGTAAATGGTCTTGTTTTGGAGTGACTTTGAACAATTTCGTAGTTTTTCCTGGCGAAGCGCAGCCATAAAATCGCGTCTGTCTGAGCTAGGGACGAGCGAGTTTCGCGATTTTGGCGTAGCAAGCCTTAGAAAAACAAGAAATTGTTCTCCGGAACGGAAAAACAGGACCATTTACCAACCTCATTCAATAAATGCGCTGAACAGTTACCACAAAGGAACGGTAACGAACAACCGGTTGAATTTATTGAAAATAGCAGCAACGTCAACCGATATCATCCAGCAGGCCAAGTTTTGCCGCGTATCTGATCAAGTCAGCGGTGCTGTGCATATCCATCTTGGCCAGGATGTTGGTTCGGTGATTTGCAACTGTCTTGGCACTGATGCATAGCTTCTGTGCTATGTCAGATGTGGAATGCCCCTGTGCCAGCAGGCGGAATATCTCCTGTTCCCTTGCGGTAAGATTACTGTATGCAGGGTCTGAAATTTGAGACGATTCAGCGGTTTCTATGAGTCGAGGTGCAATTTCACCGGAAAGGGCAGAATCAAGATAATATTCCCCCTGGCTAACAGCCTCAAGGGCCTGGGCAATGCACCCTGAGACCGACTCCTTTACTACATAACCCCTGGCCCCTGCACGCAGGGAGTTAAGCACGTAATCAATCTTTGAATGCATGCTTACAATAATTACTTCAGTTTCCGGCACTGCTGCCCTGAGCGTACCTGTAAGCTGTATGCCGCTTCTGTCCGGCAGGGAAAGATCAACAATGGCGACATCAGGCTTGACTTCACGCACCACTTCCTCACCCTGCCGGGCGTCTATTCCCTGGCCTGCAACCTCAAAATCAGTCCGTTTCTCTATGAGGTTACTCAAGCTGGTACGAAAGGTATCATGGTCATCAATAAGAACGGTTTTTTTCTTCTTCATTTATTTTCTGTGACTCCTCAGGTGCTTCTGGAAATTTTACAGTAATTTTTGTACCATGACCAGGAGCTGAATGGAGTCTTAAAGTACCACAGATGGTCCTGACACGCTCCTTCATACCAAGAAGACCAAGGCATTTATTATTCAGGGCCTTGCGGTAACCGTCCTCAAGGTCAAAACCCTGACCGTTATCCTCAATGGTAAGTATGATGTCTGGATATGATGCCACAAGCCCTACCCTTACCTCAGTTGCCCCGGAATGTTTCATCACATTATTAAGGGCTTCCTGCACCAACCTGTAAATGTTTATGGCAGTTTCAAATTCAAGTTCAAGGTCTTCAACACCCGCCCCGTGGAATAGTGCAGAAATTCCGGTCTTGCGGCTAAAATCCCTGCAATAATCATTTAAAGCGCTTGCAAGACCAATCTGTTCCAAACATGGAGGACGCAAATTATACGATAGCTCACGGACAGTTTTGATACAGTGATCAAGCAGCTCTCTCCAGCTTTTTATCTCCTCATTATCCGGCACCCTGCCCTGAGTCACATCCATCAGCAGGGAATCACACGCAATCTTCAGTGATGATAGATTCTGGGCAACGTCATCGTGCAGATACAAAGATATCTGCTGACGTTCTGACTCCTGAACCGCCAATAGCTGCCTTGACAGATTGTGAATCTGTTCCTCAGCCCTTTTAAGCTCTTCATTGGCCTTTACCAGCTCCCTTGTCCTCTCCTGTACCTTACTGTCCAGCTCCTGGTGAAAACGATCAAGCTCTCTCGCCATGCCTGTAAATTCCCTGGCAAGCAACTCAAACTCATCACCTGAGTTTATATCAAGTCGAACATCCATATTACCTGATGCTATCTGCTGAGTACCTTGCACCAGAACATTCACAGGCCCCAGGACAGACCTGACCAGAAAATAAAACACTGTTACCGTCAAGATGAGAACAGCTACCGAGGTGACAGTTATTACCACCAGGGCATGCCTGTACTGCTCACTTATAAAAAGTTCGGTCTTTGTAAGCGTATCAATATGCTGTTGAAGGTGTTGATCGTTTACTTCCGCAAGGACGGCAAGCTCATCCTGAATGGTGTCTGCAATATTTAACAATTCTTCAGGATCAGGCACCTGGTCAGTTCCTAAACGCTTCAGGATGTATTTTGAAAGTGTGGTAGCGAATATTGCATGATGAAGCGTTTCATGTGCAGCCTGATCGCTGGCAGATGCCAAAGCTTCATGCCTGTGTCTGGAATGCTCCCTGATGAGTTGATCAAGCTGCCGGGCCTTCTCCCTTATCTCTCCCGGATCAATCTTATGCTTTCTGATACCCTGTTCCAGAGATATGAGGAGCCGCCTCAGTTTAAGCATTGCAGAGACATCTGTGGCAGCATCTCTTTGAACCCTTTCAAAGTGATCATGTATTATTGAAAAGGTGTAGATGCAGTAGCCCCCCTGTATCAGCATTCCAAACATCAAGGGCAGGAAATAGAATATTAACTTGTTACGCAGGCCCGGTTTAAGCATTGATTATCATCTTGCAGTGGTAGAATTACCGTGAAAATAACTCAAAGCTGAAAGCTCAAGGCTCAAAGTCAAAAAAGCCATGTTTGCTTTCAGCTTTCGACTTTGAGCTTTGAGCTAACTTTCATGTCACGGGGGTGACAAGCCCCATGTCATGAAAGTTAAGAAAGTATTTTTCACTATCAAAAATAAAGAGGGGCAGCATCTCTCAATGCGGCCCCTCTTTTTTACGGATTATATACGGTATCAGAAGACGTTTCCAAAACTTTCAGCAAATTGCTCCACATCTGCACTATCTATCCCACCGTCCCCGTTCACATCTTCCGGACATGGGCCTTCGCTACATTCCTCCCCATACGCCGCTGCAAGCATGAAAAGATCTATGCCTTCCACATCACCGTCTGAATCAATGTCTTCCGGGTGAGCAGGGAGAGATTCAGGCACGACTGCCGTAAAGGCATGGGTTCCTGTTTCATCAAGGAAATATCCTGTTACGCTCTCCGGCAAGGAGTCAGTTGAGTCGGATATTCCAAAGACATAGGT
>WGBG01000203.1 GCA_015494395.1 Deltaproteobacteria bacterium | reverse complement strand
AGACAGACAAGTATCCTGGCAAGATTGCTCTGGTATAGTGCCTTTCTTATGACATATCCGATACCGTGAGTGGCGGCCAGGAATTCTGCAACTATTGCCCCTACCATGGCAAGGGTTCCGCTGCCTACAGTAACCGTTATTATCTTGTCGAGGTTTTCAAAAGACCTGATCTGAATCTGACGCAGCCATGAGTTCCTGCCTGTAACATCATAGAAATGTTCCACTTCATCCACACGCTTTGAAAATACACCGATAAAGCTTAGAAGCAGGGGAAAGTAGCAGATAAGGGCTGCTATTATGAGCCTTGAGGCAATGCCGTCCCCTAAAAACAGGAAGATTATGGGTGCAACTGCAACTATTGGATATGCCTGCAAATTAAAGGCTGCGGTTTGTGCAATGCTGGAGAGAACAGAACCGGAGCGTGCTGCAAGGGCAACGGCTACAGCAAGGAATACTGCAAGCAGGTGGCCTGCAGCCGCAACACCTGCGGTATTCAGCAGGGCGAGAAGATAGGTATGCCAGTTTTTGACAGCCACTTCCAGCACTTCGAAGGGTTGCGGAATGAGATAGTCTGAAAGCCCGGCAACATATTTGGAAAGCCAGAGCACCACCAGCACTGTGACATAAATTAAGACAAACTGTATCAGGCGGCCCGCGGCTTTCATGTTCTCAGGTTTCCTGTGGCACCTGTTCGGACGGTGTGTCTGTTTTGCTGTTCAAGGGTTGGGCAGGAGTGGATGTGGTAATGGAGTCCGCGGTTGCAGCCTCCAGAAGCTTAAGCACCGTCCCCTTTAATTTTTCCGGGTTGGGCTCTGAGGCATCAGGCATGTTCAGGCCGGATATGGTTTTTAGGTTTGTATGGGGTCTGTTAACAGAGAGTATGAGGATATCTTTGGAAAACCTGGCAACCTCTGTTGCATTGTGGGATATGTATATGAAAGTCTTTTCAGGGAAAGATTTTTTTATAAAGCCCAGTATGCGGTTTCTTGATGGTTCGTCAACATTTGCAAGGGCTTCATCTGCGATCAAAATGTCAAAGTCCTGAAGCAGGTACCTTAGCAGGTTGACCCGGTTCTTCTGCCCCATGGACAGTTCCCTGAATCTGCTTTCCAAAAGGGCTGCAACATTAAGGGCTTCACTAATGGTATCCAGGCTCACGAGGTTATGTTCTGGTGTGACTTCCCTGATGTGCTGTCCTACGCTGCACCAGCCTGGAAACCGTTCGGTATTCCAGGCATAAAGCGTAACAGGGGCAGCACTTATGCTTATACTTCCTGTTTCCGGCGCAATCTCCCTGCATAACAGCCTGGCAAGCGTGCTTTTTCCAGTTCCGGAAAGGCCAAACAGGGAGATAAACCCCGGGCCTCTGACTTCAAAATCAAGGGAGTCAAAAAGGGGCACTGGTTCTCCTGGATAGCGGTAAGTGAGATTTTGCCCCTTGATAAGCATTGTATCCCAATGAAAATGCTCGATTATTTTTTCCCCATCCTAAGACGTTGCAGTTTTTTCTTGTGCTTTCTCCGTCTCTTTCGAATTTTCTTTACGGTTTCGTCCAGGATATCCTTCCTTATTTCGATTTGATCTGATTCCGCCCCGAAGATTGCATGTTTCAGGTACTCAAAACCGAATTGCATCAGCGCTACTTCGTCTTCCAGTATCTTTTTCTGTATTTCACGTGGTACAACGTAAGTTTCCAGGAATCGGCTCTCAAAAACGTAACTTTTGAACCGTTCCATGTTGGTGGATACCATGTAAAAAAGCTTACGTGCCTTTTCAGGCAACTCGGTCTCTTCGCCAAAGGATTTTTTCCTCAGGAGCAGCTCCATCCACTCCCTGTTCATGCGGTCGTACAGGTCAGCCTCCTGATCGCCTCGCCAGGACTCCACTGTCCACTCTGTGGATTCTTCAAATCCCTTGCAGTGGGGTTCCTTGACCAGGAAGAAAAACTCCTCCTCCTCCCCACTGGTCTTTTCCTGCTGACGCAGGCTTGCAAGCCCTATGGGGTAATACCGGCAGCATACCGGCCTGTCTGAGTAAACCTGGCAACCGTCAGGTGTAACAAATGGACACTTGCCTCCCTTGTCCTCCATCATGTTGAGCCTTGCAACAGGAAGCATGGTGATGCCCAGAAGTTCCGGTGTGGCATAAAGGTGGAGGAATGCATCAGATGTGAGCCCCAGCCGGTTTTTAAGGCGTACTATGTCATAGGGTGTGAGTATTATGTTCATGTTTCGGCAGCAGTCTGTGAAACATGGTACGCCTGGATGGCACGCAAAACAGAATTTGCTGTCCCGCTCCATCCGGACAGGCGCTACAACACTGCCCTCCTGCCCCTTTTTAAGGATATTATCAACCTTTTTCTCTACATGTTTAAGTCCCATAGGTGGTTACTCCAGAAATTTTACTGTAAAACTACGCATTGATTATTTTTTGAGCACGGTAAACTGGAAAGTTCATGATGTAAACTCTATTCCCCTAGATTGAGCGTTTCAAATCTGGAAAAGTATTTTTTTGACGAAATTTAATGAGGTTACACTAATTATGGTTTTCCAGTTTTGAAACCCTCCGGGATTGCCGTATTCACTGCATCTCCTTTGTAGGAGAAATTTCCATATAGCTGACTATTATGGAAATTCCTCTTTCGCGGATCTGCAGCAAATCCGACAATCACTCAATCCAGGATTCCGCATCTGGGATTTATATTATGAGGTGCTTATGTCGCAATGAACGCAGTTCTTCCGGTGTGTTTGTGCTCTTAAGGCTGTTAATGTCAAGACCATTTTTTTTTGCCTCGTCCATGGTAATCATCCTCAGGGGCAGGTCTTTAAGGATCTTTCTCACCCCTGTTGAGCCCTGGTTTATATAATGTTCCAGGACGGTTTTCAAAGATTTATGCCACAGGGCATGTAGTGGCTCAATGCCAGAGTCTGATTCCGGAACTATGACAGGTGCCCATGAGCGCACTTTGCATAGATATCTGATGAAGGATACTGATGCGGCAGGCATGTCACAGGCAAGTATCAGCACCCGTTGCCCCCGTGCCAGTGACAGGGCTGTGTGTATTCCGCCAACTGGCCCCTTTGAGGGGATAATGTCTTTATACACAGGGACTCCAAACTCCCTGTATCCGTTCTTTGCACCGGCTACAATAAAGACATCGTTTGAGATGGCAGATGCTGCCTCAAGGACCGCCCCAAGCACAGTACGGTTTTCTGTCCAGGCAGCAAGTGCCTTGTCTGAACCGAAACGGCTGCTCTGCCCCCCGGCAATTACTGCACAGGAAATTTGCGAATTACCATGCGGTTGATTTTCCATTTTCCCATTCAGCAATTGGTGATACCAGGTGTCCTGGTCTGTCACTAAATGATTGGTCATTCATTTTTTCTTTGATAAGTGTGAAAGTGAAGCCCTATTCAGTGAATAACATTGTGCCATGTGCGCATCACCGCAGTATATTGAAAATAAAAAACAGTACGTTGCCCTAGCATAATAAAGCCAAAATTGCAATAACTGGTTAAAAATACAAATTTTTACCAGGAAAAATAGTAAAATGAGCATCCATGCGGAGGAATTTGGAAGACGCTCATTATTTTATTGCATTCTCCATTTTTTTATGTTTAATACACATTTGACAGTGCACAATATGTATTTCTGCCCAGCTGAATTAAGCCCAGGTGCGCTGTGTATTTCAGGCGTCCCTGCCTGCCCACGTTTGCACCATCTGAGAATGAATCACGGTACGATGTTCTATCTACCTGATTTGACATATATTTATGCGAACAAAAATAAAAAATCCGGCTTTTTTTTAATCCCTTGACATTTTCAAATATTGATAATATATATCCTTCTGTGATTTACTGAGCGGAGATTCATTAGCTGCGGTTACCCGTCATAGGTTCCGTTTACAGGGTTCAGATGCCTGATTAGAGGTTTCCGGGTGCTCTGCGGTATACAAACGGCCTTGCTGGATTGTGGGGAAGGCTTACAGAATATTCATTGTTGTACTTATTTACTAACCGAAAGGAGAGATTGAAAAATGGCACTAGTTAATCCGCATGGTTCAAAAAAGGAGCTTATGCCTCTTCTTCTCAAGGGAGCAGAGAGAGACGAAGAGATTAAACGCGCAGAAGGCATGAAGCGTCTGGACATCACCTCAAAGGAATCAGGTGACATCCTTATGCTCGGTATGGGTGCATTTACCCCGCTGAACGGCTTCATGGTTAAGGAAGACTACGACGGCGTTGTAGAAGATATGAAGCTGCGCAAGGTTGATCCGGGCACAATGTGGCCCCTTCCTGTGACCCTGGCCCAGGACGACGTAAGCGGCATCAGCGAGGGGGACGAGGTTGCACTCTACGACAAGGAAACAGGCGATCTCATGGCTACCATGAAGATTGAGTCAATCTGGGAGCCTGACAAGAGAAAAGAGTGTGAGATGTGCTTCAAGGGTGCTGGCCCTGATTCAGAGAGGTTCTGGGAAGTTGCAGAAGAAGACCATCCCGGTGTTCAGCAGGTTCTTGGTTCCGGCAAGTACTACATTGGCGGCCCCATCAAGGCACTCAGTGAGAAAGATTTCAAGCAGAAGTATGGCGATGCTTACATGCATCCTTCAGTGGCAAGGGGCATCTTTGAGGATCGCGGCTGGTCAACAGTTGCAGCATTCCAGACCCGTAACCCAATTCACCGTTCACACGAGTTCCTGACCAAGATCGCTCAGGAAGTTCTGGACGGTGTATTCATCCACGCCCTTGTTGGAAAGCTCAAAGAGGGTGACATTCCTGGTGAAGTAAGGATGAAGTGCTACAAGGCACTCCTTGACAACTACTACAACATGGAGCGCACAGTGCTTGGTGTTTATCCTCTTGAAATGCGCTACGGCGGACCAAAAGAGGCACTGCTTCATGGTATCTTCCGTCAGAACTTCGGATGCTCACACCTCATCGTAGGCCGTGACCACGCCGGTGTTGGTGACTTCTATGGCCTCTTCGAGGCTCAGGAAATCTTCGATACACTCTGGGATGGAGCTCTTGAGCTTCAGTGCCTGAAGATTGACTGGACATTCTGGTGCCACAAGTGTGGCGGTATGGCTTCACTCAAGACCTGTCCACACGAGAAGGAAGACCGCGTTGTTGTATCCGGCACCAAGTTCCGCCGCATCATGAGCGAAGGAAAGCCCGAGGACGTTCCACCCGAATTCAGCCGTCCAGAGGTTCTTGCCATTCTTGCCGAGTACTACTCAGATCCGGAAGCCAGGAAGGCCAAGGTCAAGAAGGGTGCTTTCGAGGACCTCAAGTAGAACTGGTAATGCATGAGTGGAGGGCTGTTCAAGCCCTCCATTATGAATATTTTGGTGGCCAGGGCTTCCATGCCCGGGCCGGTACTACATAACCTTTAACAAAAAATCAGGAGGTATTAAAATGCCAAGCTTTGTCAACCCCGAAAAGTGTGACGGTTGCAAAGGTGGGGAGAAGACTGCGTGCATGTACATCTGCCCCAACGACCTCATGGTTCTCAATCCCGATGAGATGAGGGCCTACAACCAGGAGCCGGATCAGTGCTGGGAGTGCTACTCTTGCGTAAAGATCTGCCCCCAGGGCGCTATTGAAGTACGCCACTATGCTGATATCGCTCCCATGGGCGGTTACTGCCAGCCAATGATGGGTACAGATTCAATTATGTGGACCATCAAATTCCGTAACGGCAACATGAAGCGCTTCAAGTTCCCCATCAGGACAACACCTGAAGGCTCAATCAAGCCTTACGACGGAAAGCCCTCTCCCGGTGCAGATGCTCTGGGTAACGGTGCTCTCTTCACCGAGGAGAACAGCGGCAGAGTTACCTCAACACCCGCTGACTACGACTAATCGGCCCGGGATTTATTCCTGAAATTACGCGATAACCAAAGCTAAGTTAAATTTATTCCTAAGGAGGATAAAAATATGGCACTTCGCAACAAACCACAGTGGGAACTCCTGGCCGAGCCAGATCTTTCCAAGGTTCCTGTTGAAGAGTATGAATATGATGCACTGCTGGTTGGCGGTGGTATGGCATGCTGTGGCGCAGCTTTCGAGATTGGAAAGTGGATGCCCGAAGGCTCAAAAGTATGTCTATGTGACAAGGCCTCTCTGGAGCGTTCAGGCGCTGTTGCCCAGGGTCTTTCAGCTATCAACACCTACATTGGCGAGAATACTCCCAGCGACTACGTCCGCATGGTAAGAAACGACCTTATGGGCGTTGTACGCGAGGATCTCATCTTTGACCTTGGCCGTCACGTTGACGATTCAGTTCACCTCTTTGAGGAGTGGGGACTTCCCATCTGGAAAAAAGAGGGTGGAAACAAGGCTCCACTGGCTGAGGGCGGAACTCCTGTACGTACCGGTAAGTGGCAGATCATGATCCACGGTGAGTCCTACAAGAGGATCGTTGCCGAGGCAGCAAAGGCTGCTCTGGAAGAGATGGGTTATGACCTCCATGAACGTATGTTCATAGTTAAGCTCCTCCTGGATGCAAACAAGGACAACACCATTGCTGGCGCAGTAGGCTTCAGCGCTCGTGAAAACAAGGTTTGCGTTTACAAGGCAAAGGCCATCCTGGTAGCCTGCGGTGGTGCAGTTAACATCTTCCGCCCAAGGTCAACTGACGAAGGTAAGGGCCGTGCATGGTACCCGATCTGGAACGCTGGTTCTACCTACACCATGTGTATGCAGGTTGGCGCCGAGATGACCATGATGGAGAACCGCTTCACCCCATCCCGCTTCAAGGACGGTTACGGTCCTGTTGGCGCATGGTTCCTCCTCTTCAAGGCTACAGTTGTTAACGGTAATGGTGAGCATTACGTAAAGAGCGATGCCGCCAAGGAAGAGCTCGCCAAGTACAAACCCTACAGCGATGCAGCTGTTACTCCTACCTGTCTCCGTAACCACCTGATGCTCTTTGAAATGAAGGAAGGCCGCGGACCTATATTCATGGATACTGCCGCAGCTCTCAATGCATTCCTGGAAGAGAAGAAGGCTTCCGGCATGGACGAAAAGGCTCTGAAAAAGTACTGGAAAGAGCTGGAGTCTGAGGCATGGGAAGACTTCCTCGATATGTCAGTTGGTCAGGCCGGACTCTGGGCTTCAATGAACATTGAGCCTGAGAAGGTTGGTTCTGAGATTATGCCAACAGAGCCTTACATGCTGGGTTCACACTCTGGCTGCTGCGGCATCTGGGTAAGTGGTCCGGACGAAGACTGGGTACCGGATGAGTACAAGTGGGGCTACAACCGCATGACCACAGTTAACGGTCTGTTCACCGCTGGTGACGGTGTTGGCGCATCCGGTCACAAGTTCTCATCAGGTGCACACTCAGAGGGTCGTATTGCTGCAAAGGCAATGGCCAAGTACGTGGTTGACAACGCTGACTTTACTCCTACTCTGTCTCAGAGTGCAGACGAGCTTAAGGCCGAGATCTACAAACCGGTAGTTACCTACTACGAGCACCATCAGAAGACCACTGATGACATGGTTAACCCCAACTACATCAGGCCTCGCCACATGATGGAAAGGCTCATGAAGTACACCGACGAGTACGGTGGAGGCTGGTCTCCCTACTACATGACAAACGGCAACCTCCTGGATATCGTCATGAGGCATCTCCAGTGGCTCCGTGAGGACTCAGAGAAGATGGCTGCCTCTGGTCTCCATGAGCTCATCAGGGCATGGGAGAACTACCACAGGATCTGGACCGTTGAGGATCACCTCCGTCACATCCAGTTCCGTGAAGAGAGCCGTTATCCTGGCTTCTACTACCGCGGTGACTTCATGGCTGCTGATGACAAGGACTTCGACGAAGGCGGCTGGAAGTGCTTCGTTAACTCACAGTACGATCCCAAGACCGGTGAGTGGAAGTGCATGAAGAAAAAATGCTACAAGATCATCTCTGACTAATCCCTGAGGGATTCTCAGAATGAATCGAGTGGATTAAATATGTCCAGGCACCGGTTTGCCGGTGCCTGGCATTTTTTTACATGCCCCCGGCATCAATGGCCACATGCTGGCAGATATCAGTGGCGGTGTTCGGCGGGCTTTCTGCGGGGCTGCAGGCAGGCCGCGGAATACCGAACGGCTTGTGCCGAAGCGGGTTTCCTAAAATATCCACCGGAATAGTAAGAATGCTTCGCGTGTTACAAGAGGCAAATTCATTTTAAGATTTTAACCCAAAAACCAGAAAAGGAGCGGGGAGATGAGCAATAGCATTCTCGTTGTTGGCGGAGGCTTCAGTGGCCTAACCGCTGCCGTCGAAGCTGCTGAAATGGGCTACGACGTTTACTTGGTTGAAAAGGAAAGCTACATGGGCGGTCGAGTGGCCCAGCTCAACAAGTACTTTCCCAAACTGTGTCCTCCAACCTGTGGGCTTGAGATCAATTTCAAGCGTATAAAGACAAATCCCAGAATCACCTGTTACAATCTTGCTGAGGTTGAGTCCATCTCCGGTTCAGCAGGCAACTTCAACGTAACCCTGAAGGTTAACCCAAGGGGAACAACTCCTCAGTGCACCAACTGTAAACCCGGTGAGGAGGCAGCCTCTACTGAGGTTCCCAACGAGTTCAACTTTGGTCTGGATACTCGCAAGGCCATATATAAGGCGCATCCAATGGCATTCCCGAATCAGTGTGTTCTGGACAAGGACGCAGCGCCTGCAGATGAGATAAAGGCAATTGCTGCTGCCATGCCTTCGGGACACGTGGTTCCTGATGAAGAGCCTCAAACAGTTCAGCTTAATGTAGGTGCCATTGTGATGGCAACAGGCTGGAAGCCTTATGATCCCACCAACATGGATAATCTCTGCTTCAACTCCTTTGAGAATGTCGTTACCAACATGATGGTTGAGCGTATGGCTTCTCCCTCTGGTCCAACTGAGGGCAAGGTTGTAAGGCCATCTGACAAGGAATTGCCAAAGAGTGTTGGTTTTGTGCAGTGTGCTGGCTCCAGGGACGAGAACCACCTGCCTTACTGCTCTTACATCTGCTGCATGGCCACTTTGAAGCAGGTTACCTACATCAGAGAGAACAATCCTGATGCAGATATATACATATTCTATATTGACATCCGTTCTCCAGGTAGAAAGTACGAAAATTTCTATAAAAAGATCAAGGCAGATGAAAAGGTACACTTTATCAAGGGCAAGGTAGCCGAGATCAAAGCCGGTTCAGCCCCGGGAAGTGTGGTGCTTGTAGCTGAAGATACCATTGGTGGCGGAAAGGTTGAGCAGGAAGTGGATCTTGCCGTACTCGCCACTGGTATGCAGCCAACAGGTGCAGAGACCAAAATTCCTGGCATTGAGTATGATGAGGACGGATTTGTTGTAGAGAAAGATGGCATTACACCGTGCGGTTGCGCCAAGAGGCCCGTTGATGTGGTATCATCGGCTCAGAGTGCCACAGCCGCGGCTCTTAAGGCCGTTCAGACTGTAAGGAGGGCTGGCTAATGTCTAAGAAGATAGGACTTTATATATATACTGGAGACGGCATTAAAGATGCTGTGGACGTTGATAAGCTGGTAGAGCTGGCCAATGGTGACCTTGGCTGCGCTGTGGTAAAGACCAGTGATGATCTTTACTCTGCTGATGGCGCAGCAATGGTCAAGGCCGATGTGGAGTCTGAGGAACTCAACGCAGTGGTACTTGCTGGTGTTTCACCTCGTTACGACTTCCAGGGTTTCTCTTTCCCCGGCGTTTATGTAGAACGTGCAAGCCTCAGAGAGCTGGTAGCATGGAGCCATCAGGTTGATTCTGAGGCTGAAGACGCTGATGCACAGAAGGAGCACGTACAGGAACTGGCTGAAGACTATATCCGCATGGCGGTTACCAGGTGCGAGAAGGCTGAGCTTCCAGAGCCTGACAAGATGGAAGATGCCAACACCAAGATTCTTGTGATCGGTGGTGGTATCTCCGGCATGACCGCAGCCCTTGAGGCGGCTGAGGCAGGCCATGAGGTTACAATAGTTGAGCGTGATGGCGCTCTTGGCGGCTTTGCAGCCAAGCTCAGGAAGCAGATCCCTGTAGGCCCTGACTACTCATCAACTGTTGATCCCATAGTAAATGACCTTATCGAGAAGGTTAATTCCAGTGACAAGATTACTGTCAGGACCGGTACAGAGGTAGCACGTCTTGCAGGTGTTCCAGGTGCCTTCAGGGTGTCCTTCAAGGCAGCCGGCTCCAAGAGCGAGTGGGACGCACCTGTTCCTCTGACTGATGAAGAAAAACTTGATGAGAACGGCAATGAGCTTTCTGCAGAGGAGCAGAAAGCCAAGTATGATGAGAAGAACGAGGGGCGTCACGACTACATGGAAGAGGACCCCAATGCAGAGATTCATGGTGCTGTTGTACTGGCGTCAGGCTGGAAGCCCTATGAGCCTGCAGAGGATGAGTTCCCTCACCTTGCGTGGGGCAACGCCGCGGTGGTTACCAATGTTCAGTTCGAGGAGATGGCCAAGAACGGACAGATTACAAAGCCAGACGGCTCGCCTGCCAAGAATGTTGCCTTCATCATGAGTCCTGGCGGTGCTGAGGATGACGCTGACTTCCCCTATGCATCAGCAGTTACCAGCCTTGTTGCTCTGAAACAGGCAAAGTATGTACGTGAGGATTATCCGGAAGACGGTCGTGCATACGTATTTTATCAGCACATGAGGACTCCTGGTCAGTATGAATACTTCTACAAGGGACTTCAGGATGATCCTGGCATCTTCCTCACCAAAGGCGCAGTTACAGAAGTTGCACCAGGTGATGATGGCCTTACAGTAAAGGTAGAGAAGACAATTCTCGGTGAAGATATTGCCGTTGATGTTGACCTAGTTGTGCTCGCCACCGGTATGGTACCCACCACCAGGGATGAGGCAGTTGTCAACTTCGCATATCGTCAGGGTCCTGCATTCCGCGACCTTGATCTCTTTGGTGGATACTGTGACTCCAACTTTATCTGCTTCCCCTATGAAACACGCCGTACAGGTGTATATGCCGCAGGTGGTGTACGTCGCAGCCTTACAATAGAAGAGTCAATGGAAGATGCTGCCGGTGCTGCTCTCAAAGCCATGCAGTGTCTGGTTGCAGCCCAGGAGGGTCATGCAGTTCATCCCAGGACCTGGGATTTTGATTATCCTGACTTCTACTTCCAGCGTTGTACCCAGTGTAAACGCTGTACAGAGGAGTGTCCGTTTGGTGCCCTGGATGATGACGAAAAGGGTACACCAAAGCCGAACCCAACACGCTGCCGCCGCTGCGGTACATGTATGGGTGCATGTCCTGAGCGTATTATCGGTTTCAAGGATTATAACATTGACGTGGTTGGTTCAATGATCAAATCCATTGAAGTTCCCGATGATGATGACGACAAACTCAGGATGGTCTGCTTTGCCTGTGAGAACGACGCATATCCGGCACTGGATATGGCAGCCGCCCGTGGTGCCTCCTGGTCTCCACTTGTAAGGATTATTCCTGTTCGCTGCCTCGGTTCAGTGAATGTTTCCTGGATCAAGGATGCCATGTCAAGTGGTATGGACGGCGCTCTGCTCCTTGGATGTAAATACGGTGACGACTATCAGTGTCACTTCATGAAAGGTAGTGAGCTCGCAAATGCCAGGATGGCAAATGTTGCAGAGTCACTGAATTCTCTGGGCATGGAGCCTGAGAGAGTAAAACTGGCCCAGGTGGCTATTGATGAGTATGACAAGGTCTCTGAGATCATCAATGACTTTGTTGAGGAAGTAGTCGGCATGGGTCCCAATCCGTTCAAGGGATGGTAGGAGGAGCATGCAATGTCAGAAGTAACAAAAATTCAACCGGATTTAGCCTTTATAAAAGGCGTGATGGAAGCCGGTGGCGATACTGTTAACAAATGTTATCAGTGTGCTACCTGTTCTGTAGTCTGTCCTCTCTCCACTGAGGAGAGCCCCTTTCCAAGAAAGGAAATGCTCTGGGCGCAGTGGGGACTGGCATCCAAAATAGCCGGTGATGCAGACGTATGGTTGTGTCATCAGTGTGGTGACTGTTCCAGTTACTGTCCACGTGGCGCACAGCCCGGTGACGTTCTTGGGGCAATCAGAAACAATGCCATCAGGTATTACGCAGAGCCTAAAGCCCTGGCTGATATGCTCACAACAACCTCAGGAGTTCTGGGTACAGTTATAGCCTCCATGGTTGTATGGCTCATAGTTGGATACCTCTGGTCATTACATACCGGAGAGCGTTTCCCATTCCCGGAGGGGACTGTAGCATACCACAAGCTCTTTACATTTGTGCCCATCGACCTGGTAGTCCTTCCAGTTGTAGGTCTGGTGGTATGGGCATCTTATAAGGGCATCAGTAACTTCTGGGCAGATATAAACAAGAGCCTTGGCGTTACGTCCTATACAGGCACGGCTCCAACCCCTGCAATGGGACCGCTGTTTTCAAAGTATCTTGTTCCAGCGGTTAAGGAGATACTGGCTCACACCAGGTTCAACAAGTGCGGACAGACAGCAGAGAGGGCAAAGGGGCATAAGTGGCTGTTATGGTCATTCATTATCCTGTTCTTTGTCACAGGCATTGTCTTCTTTATTAACGACTTTGTCTATCTGCTGCTTGGACTGGGGCACTTCACTCCAATGCCTCTATACAACCCCATCAAGATTCTTGCCAATATCGGCGCTATCATGATGATCGCCGGTATCTGGATGATTCTTCAGATGAGGCAGCAGAAAACTGAAGAGGGCGTACTCAAGAGCTCTGAGCAGGACTGGATTCTTATCTGGCTGATCTTCTCAGTAGGTGCCACAGGTATCGGTGCCGAGTTCTTTAGGCTTCTTGGTATTGGCCCGGTTGCTTACACTGTTTACATTATTCACCTAGCAACTGTGGTTACCCTTTTCCTTTCACTGCCATACACCAAGTTTGCCCACCTGCTTTACAGGACAACAGCATATGTGTATGAGCTCTGGAGGAAAGATGTACTGGCTGGAAAGGCAGGATTCGGTCTTGAAAAAGATATAATTCCTCCCTCTGAGCTGGTAGAGAAAAAGGATGAGGAGGCTGAGGCTGCATAGGCTCGTTACTTCCCTTAAATAGTAATAAAAAAACGGGGCTTCTCGCCCCGTTTTTTTATTAATTAAAGTAAACTGGTTGCGTGTAACAAAAAAATAAAAAAAATACTTGCATTTTTGGAGTTCCATACTATTATTTCCGACTCAGTTCAAGCTGGCGTAGCTCAATTGGCAGAGCAGCTGATTTGTAATCAGCAGGTTGCGGGTTCGAGTCCCATCGCCAGCTCCAGTACCGTGGAGGGGTTCCCGAGCGGCCAAAGGGGACAGACTGTAAATCTGTTGGCGACGCCTTCGGAGGTTCGAATCCTCCCCCCTCCACCATTTCGTATTCTATAGGCAGTTAATAAAGCGGCATGGCGTCTGCGGTGGCACAAAACTAAAATATGCCACGGCTGAGACAGCCGTTTTTTTGTGCGTGATGGCTTTGGTTTTGGCTGCAGAACAAAGCTTCAAAAACCTGGCGCAGCAGGTCACGTAATATAAAAATTTTTTTTACAAGGCAGAGCGGGAGTAGCTCAATTGGCTAGAGCATCAGCCTTCCAAGCTGAGGGTTGCGGGTTCGAGTCCCGTTTCCCGCTCCATCGTCGCCCACGTAGCTCAGTCGGTAGAGCACTTCCTTGGTAAGGAAGAGGTCACCGGTTCAATCCCGGTCGTGGGCTCCATTGGGGGAATTAATTAGTCTAGGCCAAATATTCCAAAAATTT
>WGBG01000202.1 GCA_015494395.1 Deltaproteobacteria bacterium | reverse complement strand
TTATGTCAATTATAGCTTTCCTGTTTTGAAACCCTTCGGGATTGCCGTATTTACTGCATCTCCTTTGTCAGAGGAATCCCCATATAGCCGACTATTATGGGAATTCCTCTTTCGCGGATATGCAGCAAATCCGACAATCGCTCAATCTAGGTTCCATATATTTTTTTATCCTAACGGTCTAATTTTTCATATCCTGGAGGCTTGTCATGATGGACGCAATCACAAAATCAAACAGTTACAATCCTGTGCGCAAATATCAGGATGGAGGCCAGCAGACAAGGGATATTCAGGTGGCACGTTCCGGTGAGGTCCCTGCAAGGAAGGATTCCGTATCTTTTTCTTCCGAGACTTCCATCTCGGTTGTTTACAGCCGAAGCATGGTGATCTCCACTGAAAAACCGGACTTGAATCAGTCCTTGCGTGAATATGTGGTAAATATCTTGAAGGAGCAGGGGGTGGCGGTAAAATTTGCCATTGATTCAGATACCGAGGTGGATTTTAATACCATGACCCCGGAAGAGGCACAGCAGCTTGTATCTGAAGATGGCTACTTTGGGGTTGAAAAAACCTCTGACAGGATCGTTGAGTTTGCCATCAACGCAGCAGGCAATGATGTGTCAAAACTCGACGAGATCAAGGCTGCGGTAATGAAAGGTTTCGAAGAGGCGGAGGAGGCATTTGGTGGAACCCTGGCTGACATATCCTATGACACCCTTGATGCCATTATGGAAAAACTTGATAAATGGGCTTCAGAGCAGGAGGGTGAGCAGCCTGCCTGATTTTGACAGATGAGGCTCCAGAAATTTCTTGCCCATGCAGGTGTCTGCTCAAGAAGGGCGGCAGAGGAACTGATAAGGCAGGGCAGGGTGAGTGTTGATGGCCGCAAAGTCACTGAGATGGGTGTCCAGGTGGACCCTGAAAACACTCGCGTTGAGGTAGATGGCAAGGCAGTAGGCGGTTGTGAGGAGCACGTTTACCTCATCATGAACAAGCCTCGCGGGGTATTAACCACAGTAAAGGACACTCATGGCCGGAAGACCGTTATGGATCTGCTTGGCAGCTTTACGGCAAGAATATATCCAGTAGGCCGCCTTGATCTGGATAGCGAGGGCCTGCTGCTTTTCACCAATAATGGAGAACTTGCCCAGCGCCTGCTCCATCCCAGTCATAAAATCCCAAAAAAATATCACGTTACCGTAAAGGGACATCCATCCCGCAGGGATATTGATCAGATTCAGTCAGGTATTGAGATTGACGGCAGAAAAACCCTGCCATGCACCGTAAGGGTGCTGGGTAAAACAAAGAAGAACGCCATGCTTGAGGTAGTGCTTTCTGAGGGCAGGAAACGCCAGATAAGGCTTATGATGGATGCGGTTGGGCATCCGGTAGTGCGGCTTGCAAGGGTTGAGATGGGGCCGATTAAACTTAAAGGGCTTGCCCCTGGAAAATATCGCAGGCTTGATCCTGAGGAGATCAAAAAGCTAAAGAGTGCCGCCGGGCTTTAACAAACATTGCCCACCATTTTATGTGGCAGGCATCATGCCAAACTCCTTCATCTTGTAGAGCAGTGCAGGCAGGCTTATCTCCAAAAGAGTGCATGCCTGTGTCTTGTTGCCCCTGGTGCGTTCAAGCGCCCGTTTTATAAGTTCCCGTTCGAGCACCTTGCTTGCCTTTTTTATGGATAGATCAGTTGCGTCAAGTCCAACCAATCCATCCACATTTTCCTTGCTGATTGAAGTGTTTACAGATGGCGGCAGGTCCTCTGCCTTTATTATTTTCCCGTCACTTAACACCATTGCCCGTTCGATTAAGTTTTCAAGCTCCCTTACGTTTCCTGGCCAGCGGTAATCAAGCAGGATCTGCATGGCCTCCGGGCTGACTCCCTCAATGTTGGTATTAAGCCGCTTGTTGTATTTTTCAATGAAGTGATCAACCAGCAGTTTTATGTCTTCCTTGCGTTCTCTTAAAGGTGGAATAACTATGGACAGCACGTTGATTCGGTAAAACAGGTCCTCACGGAATCTGCCTTCGGCAACCGCCTTGGAAAGATCAAGGGCCGTGGCTGCAATTATGCGCACATCCACCTTGATTGTCCTGGTATCACCAACCGGCCTTATCTCTTCTTCCTGAAGGACCCTGAGGAGTTTTACCTGGAGGGTCAGGGGCAGGTCGCCCAGCTCATCCAGGAACAGCGTTCCCCCGTTTGCCTCTTCAAAAAGCCCCTTTTTGCCCCGTACAGCATCAGTGAATGCACCCTTTACATGACCGAAAAATTCACTTTCAAGCAGGTTTTCCGGAATGCCGCCACAGTTTACTGGTATGAAAGGGGCATTTTTTCTGACGCTGTTAAAGTGCAGTGCCTTGGCAACCAGCTCCTTGCCCGTGCCGCTTTCACCAGTGATAAGAACAGTGGTCTTGTAATCCTTTACCTTGTCAATAATCCCGAAGATGTGCTTCATTGCAGGGCTTCGGGCAATGATGTTCTGAAAAGAGTACTTCTGCTTGACCTCGTTTCTCAGAAGCTCGTTTTCTTTTTTGAGGCGAGCCTGCTCCTCGGCGCGCCTGAGCACAAAGAAAAGGTGTTCGGCAGTAACCGGCTTGTGAAAATAGTCAACTGCGCCCATGTGTATGGCCTCCATTGCCATGTCCACATCTGCCTTGCCTGACATTATTATGATGTTGGAGTCAATGCCTGCTGCCTTTGCCTTTCTGAGGAAGTCAAGCCCTGTTTCCACATCCGGGTCATCATCCGGGCCAAGAAAGACATCGGAAAGGATATGGTCGAATGGCTGTCTGGTTGCCACAGACAGCGCTTCGTCAATGTTGGAAGCCTGGACTACTTCGTATCCTCCCTTTTTTGATGTAAGATAATCGCTTAAAAGTTTTCTTACCTCAAACTCGTCGTCAAGTATGAGTACGCGGCGTTTTTTCTTAGTCATGTCTTTCCTGAAAAAAGATTACTGGCGTCCTGAGTTGAGCGATTTAATTTCACTGGGAAAATAACTTCTCGCATTTTGAAACTCTCAACTAAGGAACGTGCAAGCGTGTTTGGTTATGCCTGGACTGTCAGAATGTCCAGATACCAGTTGATAACTTCCCTGCCGTAAAAAAGGTATAATATGGCTGCACCGGCAAGAAACGGGCCGTAAGGCACGGCAAAGTGTCTGTCTTTTTTGTTAAAAATAATTGTGATTATGCCCACCACCGAGCCTGCAAGGGCGCTGAAAAATATCACTGCAGGCACAGCCTTCCATCCAAGAAATGCTCCAATCATTGCAAGCAGTTTTATGTCTCCTCCACCCATTCCTTCCCTGCCTGTAAAGAAGTAATAACCCCATGCCACCAGGAACAGGATGCCGCCACCAAGCACAGCACCGGCAACAGAATCAAACCAGGTAATCCCGGGCAGCAGGAATGACGCAGCAACTCCAGCCGGTATCCCGGGAAGGGATATGACGTCAGGTATTATGTAGTGGCGCAGATCAATAACGGTTACCACAAGTAGTGCGGAGAAAAACAGGCAGTATATCAATGTGGCCGGGTTGTAGCCGAATTTCACCCATATAAGCATGTAGAACAACCCGTTGATTAACTCTATCAGGGGGTATTGAATACTGATTTCTTTTTTGCAGTTTTTGCATTTTGCACCCAGCAGCAGATAGCTGACCACAGGAATGTTTTCCCACCATTCAAGCCTGTGTCCGCAAGACGGGCATGCTGAGGGAGGGGAAACTACGGACTTTCCCTGGGGTATGCGGAAGATGCAGACATTCAGAAAGCTTCCTATGCATGCACCTGTAAAGAATAAAAAAAGCCACGTTATCCATTCCGGTAGTTCAGTCATGTTTTGTTTCGTCCGCAGATGTGCATCAATTAAATAAATGATCAAATGATCTGCTGCTTATTCATTGCAAAATAAGCACATTATTTTCTAAAGGATCCCACACATTATCTTGAAATTTCTGCACTCGTTCCTGTCTTCAAAGGGACACGGTTCGGAGAGAAACCATTTTCTGGACGGACACCAGAACCTCCCCTTAAAGGGCTCATTGCATCCGTCTATGGTGATTGCTCTGCGCTGTTTTGGTCCTGCGGAAACCTTGCCGTTGCTGATGGTAAATTTCCAAACCTTCATGATTTACGCCTCCTTTACTCTTTTTATCGGCATGGCAAATGCGATATTAAAATCCAGGAGGCAGACGAGCGCCTTTATTCATGAGGGTCCGGCATTTTCAGTTCCTTGATTTTGCCTTCAGCCACCATCTGGTCATACTCTCCCTTTATCTCTTCCAGGGCAGGCAGTATCTTTACAAACTGGGCATAAATCCCGAAGTAATCAGACTGGTCCTGTTCAAAACGTACCTGTACGAATTCAACGCCCAGTCCATCGTTGTTCCTGCCCTTGTGCTGCACATAACCCTTCATTGCTATGACACCAATCACAGGGAGCTCAAGCAGGATATCTGTGAGAAATCCTTCGGAGATGGCAGAAACGGTGTTTATAAAACAGCCATCAAGAGAAATATTGGTGGCATATCCGTGCAGGTCGAATTCAGGGAAATAAACCCTGAGGCGAAGGTAGTAACGTTTGCTTTTTCTTCTTTCTCTGAAATCTGTAGCCATGAACCTTTTCCGTATTCTTGAGAGGTTATAGTGAATATAAGGTTAATTGTTTGCACATGAGGGTTTGCGGCATTATTTTTCTTCTGTGACAAAATGCCATCAACCTACTTATCGACAGGTTGTTAAATGTTCATAAGCAGGTATTGTCCTCTGTAGTTATGATGGCAGAAACAGTAAAGTTTTCTGCATGTTCAGCGCCAGTAGTTTTGATTGTATTTATTCAGCGTGGTAAATGGTCTTGTTTTGTAGTGACTGTGAAGAATTTCGTAGTTTTTCTTGGCGAAGCGCAGCCACAAAATCGCGTCTGTCTGGGAGAAACAAGATCATTTACCAACCACCATTAATATATCGTCACCGTTATCACTCTGAACAGTTACTTTTGATTTAAACCTGAATTGAGCGTTTCAAAAGTTTGAAGAAATGATTTTATACGATATTAAAAGGACTTACATTGATCATACTGTTCAGATTTTGGAACGCTCAATCTGGGTTTTAAGTTACGGCTTCTTTAAGAAGAAGGTGGTTTATGGAAAAAGAAAATTTTCGCATTCTAATAGTCGATGATGAAAAACCCCTTGTAACACTTTTTTCCCGAATTCTCAAAAAAGAGGGTTACAGTGTAAAGACTACTACCAATCCCCTTAATGCCCTGAAGATATTCGAAGAGTTCTCTCCAAATCTGGTGGTAAGCGACCTAAAAATGCCGGAGATGAGCGGGCTTGAGCTTTTGAAAGAGTGCAAGAAGTTAAATTCTGCCGCTGATTTCATAATTCTTACTGCCTATGCCACGGTTGAGAACGCTGTTGAGGCAATGAAGAGTGGGGCCTTTGATTACCTTATAAAACCCCTGAAGCACCCTGATGAGCTGCGGATGGCTGCAAGCCGTGTAATGGAGCGGCAGATGCTTAAAGGGAGCAGCGAGTTGTGGAGGGAGCAGCTTGCAGAGGGGCTTCCCCCGGTTGAGGTGGTCTTCTGCGGAATGGAGGATGTCTGGAGAGAGATTCAGCAGGTGGCAAACACAGATGCCACTGTCCTGCTTCATGGAGAGAGCGGCACAGGAAAGAGCCTCATTGCCAAGGTGATACATCACTTGAGCGGTAGGCAGGGGGGCTTTGTTGAACTTAACTGCGCTGCAATACCTGAAAACCTTATTGAGTCCGAGCTGTTTGGCCACGAGCGGGGCGCCTTTACCGGCGCAGTAAATACCAGGCAGGGCAAGTTTGAACTTGCCCAGGATGGCACCATATTTCTTGACGAGATAGGCGAGATGCCAATGCCTTCACAGTCAAAGCTGCTCCGCGTTTTGCAGGAACGGGCATTTGAGCGTGTGGGTGGAGCAGTAACTTTGACAACTAATGCAAGGATAATTGCTGCAACAAACCAGGATCTTGAAAAGCGAATCTCTGAAAAAAAGTTCAGGGAAGACCTTTATTACAGACTGAATGTGTTTCCTGTTACAATTCCTCCTTTGCGGAACCGCAAGGATAGCATACCAGTGCTGGTCAGTTACTTTGTAAAGGTTATCTCCTCAAAGATTGGCAAGACGCCGCCGGATATCAGTGATGATGTAATGGCGCAGCTGGAGGCCTACCAATGGCCCGGAAATATACGGGAGCTTCATAATGTCATAGAGCGCGCCCTTATTTTGTCCAGGGAGGGAGAGTTTAACCTGCCCTCTCTTACAGTTTGTTCCGGAGAAGACGCCCAGGCAGATGCAGACAGGCAGCATGAATTTGTGCCTAAGCCCCTTGAGGAGCTGGAACGGGAGGCAATAGAGGCAACCCTTAAAAAGACCGGGGGGCACAGGCGCAAGGCAGCGGAGCTTCTTGGCATATCTTTACGGTCCCTTCAGTACAAGATCAAGAATTACAAGATGAACAAATAGGGATTAAAAAATAGCTCAAGGCTCAAAGTAAAAGAAGTTGTGTCTGCTTTCAGCTTCCGGCCTTGAGCTTTGAGCTGACTTTCATGCCAAGGGGTGGCAAATCCCATGAAAGTTTAGGGAGCAGAATTGTTTTTTAGTGTTTGGCATGGGTGTTGCAATAGAACTAATACAACACAGCAAATTGTGACATAAAACTCCCTATCCCTCCCAACCCTCCTCTCCCCGAAGGCCTTCAACCTCCTCATGAAGGCCTTCTTTTTTGTCCTGATTTAAACACGATAATCCCAACAATGGTGATGCATTCCATTCAACTATCCATCTGGATACGAATAACGTCTGTTGTTTACGCATAATTGCCGCGCCCTTTTTTGTCGACGCATTTTGTATCTGCTACGCAAAAATTGCGTTAAGGCAAGTGCAAAAAATGCACAATGTGCAAAATTTGCACAATGTTTGGGATGAGCAAGTCTCGTGACGGAATGAGCAATTCCTTTGAGGCCCCTGTAATTCTCGCAAGTCTCGTTGATTCGGCGGCCATCTAAAAAAAGATGCCGGTTGCGAAATCGGTTTGGCATGGGTGTTGCAATAGAACTAATGCAACACAGCAAATTGTGACATAAAACTCCCTATCCCTCCCAACCCTCCTCTCCCCGAAGGCCTTCAACCTCCTCATGAAGGCCTTCTTTTTTTGTCTTTTTGATTTGTATCTATTTACCAACCTTTATCAACATAAGTACGCTGAACAGTTACTTTGATTTTACCCCTGCATTATTCAGCGATGTGACAACTGTTTCCGCTGTGCAAATTTTGCACAACAAAAATGCAAATTTTGCGTATTGTGCAATTTTTGCGTTTTGGAAAAAGCTGACAATGCATGCAAATAGAGTGTTGCAAGCTTTCTTCCACCTAGATTGAGCGTTTCAAAATCTGGAAAATGATTTTTTCAATGAAATTAAAAGGAATTATGTCGATTATAGTTTTCCAGTTTTGAAACCCTTCGGGATTGCCGTATTTACTGCATCTCCTTTGTCAGAGGAATCCCCATATAGCCGACTATTATGGGAATTCCTCTTTCGCGGATCTGCAGCAAATCCGACAATCGTTCAATCTAGGTTCCACTATTTTTTTCATCCTTGCTGGTCTTGATTCGGTGCACACAATACCCTGTTTCATGTCTTGCGGTATGTATGCTTGAAAAAGTTACTTTTTCTTTACAATATGTTACATTTTTGTGCCTGTGCCATAAGGAGTTGATTTGGACGATCCTGTAATCTAAAAGTGTTTTGATTGTCAGGCACAGAAATTGCTATGTAACCTTAAAGAACTTAAAATTCAGAAATCCTAACATTGTATAGCCTCAATCAACGGAAATTACAGGGATATCTGTTTAAGTGCCAAGTTCTTGTTTTTTGTCTCAGGTGATTAAAAAATAGCTTCGACTGACCGAGAAGTAAAAAATATAAAACCTGGATTTAGCTAAGAGCCCTTTTGATTTTGGGCAGCAGCTTTTTGAAACAGGCCTGTTTTTTCAGAATTTGGATAAATTGATTTAAGATAAAATAAAGACTGAAAATATGCGAACTAATCTTAATATTAAACCTGGTGTTTTTATAGCCTTTTTTTTGACTCTGGCCACACTTTCTGCTGTGGATTCTGTTTTTGCAGATGGGCCAGGCTATGATGAAAATACTGAAATAGTTGTCACCGGCGTAGTTAAGGATACCTCTGCAGGCCAGTACGGGGGGCTTGAATGTTTTACCCTTGAGTCACGTTCCAGGCTCTTTATTGTTATCACCGGCCCTGAGTGGTTCCTGCATCAGCGTGGGCTTCTCCTGAAATCCGGTGTTGAAATGCAGGTTGTAGGCTCCAAGTTCTACGGAATTGACGGAAACCTATACCTTGTGGCAAAATCGCTCAGGCCGACTGTTGCAGGCCACCAGGTCATGCTTCGTGACAAGTCGTGCAAGCCCCTGTGGCGTGACAGCGGGGTCAAGGGCTCATCGTGCATGCACATAAACTACCATAATAAAAAGCGCCTTGTGTTCTAATTGCGGCATTGCCTCTCCTTCTTTTAAAATTTCAGTAATTTATCGCAAACCTCAAATTAGAGCTTCCTTTACTTTGAGCCTTCAGCTTTCAGCTTTGAGCTATTTTCGGAGAAGATGAGCCGTGAATCCGGCCTTGCTCAGGGAACTGATCCTTAAAAGGCGTGACAGCCTTGAAGAGTGCAAGCGTGCTGAAATGAGCCTACGGGCTGCAGAACGCCTTTCAACACTGCCTGCCATGCGCCGGGCAGACCTGCCTCTTTTTTTCATTTCATTTCGTTCCGAAGTTGACACCCATGATATTATAAAGCAGCGTCTTGACCAGGGCCTGCCTGTGCTTGTTCCTCGAAGCCTTATCAAGGAAAGGCGCCTTGAAGTTTACCGTATAAATGACTGGGAGCGGGATCTTCGCGCCGGTGCCTATGGTATCCTTGAGCCGGTGCCGGGAGTTGCTGAGGAGTTGCGAAACCCTGCCCTTATCGATTTTGTCCTTGTTCCTGGGAGCGTTTTTGACAAAAAATGTGGAAGGTATGGCTACGGAGCAGGATTCTATGACCGGTTTTTGTCTTCACATGCCGTAAATGCACTCCGTGTTGGCTTCGGCTTCTCGTTCCAGGTGATGGATGAGATTCAGCTTTATCCTCACGATGAGCGTCTTGATATTATTGTGACAGATGAAGATGTTATAAGCTGCAAGGACGCAGAAGCCTGATACCAGCGTCTTCTTCTGCGCCCTTATGTTTAACTCTGCAAGGCGGTGTGCGTCATTGCACCTTGATATCTCCTGCCGGTATCTGGGTTCTTTTTATCTTGCCAAACATCTTCTCGTACTGGGCAAGGTTGTCACCAAGTGCCTTGAAAAGGCGTTTGGCGTGTGCCGGAGTGATGATTATCCTTGCATTTACCCTCCCGGCAGGCGGAGTGACCATAAGGAAGTCCAGAATAAACTCCTCTGCCGAGTGGCCAACCACAGAGTTGTTCGAAAAGATGCCTTCCTGCTTGTTTTCCGGAAAGTTTATCTTTATTTCAGGCTGATTTTCTGACATGTCAGGTCTCCTTCAAAATTTATGATTAGCAGTATCCCAAACCTGCAAAAAAACTTTTTGAATCGTTAAAGTGTGCTATACTTAATTTGCCGAGGAAATAGCTCAAGGCTCAAAGTACAGAGGCCGCCTCTGCTTTCAGCTTCCGATTTTGAGGTTTGAGTCAACTTTCATGTCAGGGGGTGACAAACCCCATGTTATGAAAGTTTAAGTATATATACACAATCTTGTACCCATCCATTTTCTGGACAGATATGTATCTATTCAGCGTAGTGAATGGTCTTGTTTTGGAGTGACTATGAAGAATTTCGTAGTTTTTCTTGGCGAAGCGCAGCCATAAAAATCGCGTCTGTCTGAGCGAGGGACGAGCGAGTTTCGCGATTTTGGCGGAGCAAGCCTTAGAAAAACAAGAAATTGTTCACCGGAACGGAAAAACAAGGCCATTCACTAACCTCAATTACCATCAATACG
>WGBG01000201.1 GCA_015494395.1 Deltaproteobacteria bacterium | reverse complement strand
TTCCGTTCCGGAGAACAATTTCTTGTTTTTCTAAGGCTTGCTCCGCCAAAATCGCGAAACTCGCTCGTGCCTCGCTCAGACAGACGCGATTTTATGGCTGCGCTTCGCCAAGAAAAACTACGAAATTGTTCAAAGTCACTCCAAAACAAGATCATTTACCACGCTGAATAGATACAATCCATGTTTGAAAAAAGGAAAACATATCATGTACAATCCGGCAGAAGAACAGGTGCAGATAGTTGATGAATCCAACAGGGAGACAGATGTAGTGCCCCGGCGGGTAATGAGGGAAAAATGTCTCATTCACCGAGCATCATATGTGCTGGTCTTTAACAGCAAAAATGAACTATTTATTCAGCAACGTACCATGACCAAGGATGTCTATCCTGGCTTCTACGATATTGCAGCAGGGGGCGTGGTCCTGGCAGGCGAAACATATCTTGAATCAGCAACACGGGAGCTTGCTGAAGAGCTTGGTATAACCGGCGTGGACCTTACGCATCACTTTGATTTCTTCTTTGAGGATATGAGGAATGGAAAACCCGTAAACAGGGTCTGGGGAGATGTGTGGTCATGTGTGTATGACGGTGAACTGACACTTCAGAAAGAGGAGGTGGAAAGCGGGATGTTTGTTGGTGAAGAAAGACTGTTCCGCATGGCGGAGACAGAAAAATTTACGCCAGATGGCCTGGTAGTGATGAACAGATTTTTCAAACAGGGCTGATATGCGAATTCACCTTGCCCGCTGGATAATTACCCCTGACCGTCCGCCCATAGAAAATGGAGGGGTTGCAACATTTGGTGGAAGGATTGTGGCAGTTGGCAGTGCTGCAGAGCTCAGACGAAATTTTCATGGAGAGGTCACAGACCATGGAAACGCTATCCTGTGCCCGGCCCTTGTAAACTGTCACTGTCATCTTGAGCTTTCACACCTTGCCTACAGATTGAACCCGTTGGAACAGGGCCAGAAAGGGGGATTTTCTGATTGGGTACGAAAGCTGATACGAATAAGGGAGCAGGAAGGCTGCGGCGCTTCCAGGGAGGATGCTGTTGAAAATGCAATGCTGCAGATGGTTGATAATGGCATTGCAGTGCTTGGGGATGTTGGAAATGGTGACCTTGTGCCGTCTTTTGTGCAGCGCACCCGGAATCACTGGCCACTGGCTGGTATCTATTTTAAGGAGATCATTGCCCCCATCAATGTCCAACAACCAGAGCTCCCTGAACCTCGCATAAAACGTCTGTCTTCACCTTCAGCAATGCCATTTTTTGTCGCCGTTTCGGCCCACGCACCATACACAGTTGCCCCGAATACCCTGAAAGCCATAGATAACTGGAACCGTAGTGCGGGCACACCATTTACAATTCATGCTGCCGAGTCACCGGACGAGACGGAATTTTTTAAAAGTGGTACTGGCCCTCTGCGGAAACTTGTTGAAGAAAGGGGGCACTGGCCCCCGGATTGGAAGATTCCAGGTACATCTTCTGTGCAGTACCTTGAGAGCCTTGGATGCCTGCATGAAAAGACCGTGTTGATCCACTGTGTGCAGGCAGACAGCGAACACCTGGATATTATTGCCGAAAACCGGGCAACTGTCTGCCTCTGCCCTGGCAGTAACAGGTTCATAGGTGTGGGGAAAGCCCCTTCCTTTGAAATGTACAAACGGGGAATCAATATTGCATTGGGCACAGACAGCCTTGCAAGTAACCGTAAACTCTCCATACTTTCAGAAATGGCCCAGCTTGCCTCAGACGCCCCTGCACTACCCCCTGAGGCAATTCTGAAGGCGGCAACTGCGGGTGGAGCAAGGGCATTGGGCCATGAAAACGACTTTGGCAGGCTTGAGCCGGGAAAGTCCGCGCTCATGCTGTTAATAAGGGGGGAATGTGCAAGTGCAGGGGATGCCCTGGAGTTTACGGTATGCCAGGCATGCAAGGATACGGTTAATGTTTCCTTGATTGAGGGGTGAACAGTTACGTCCTATTGCTGGACCATTTTTTCTTCAAATTTCGGATTATTGATACTGAGTTTCCTTATCTCAGACTGAACCCTTTCTGCCAGAAACATTTTTAATAATGACTGGTAAGGTACATCCTTTTTATTGGCCAGAAATTTGAGCTCGTTTAAAAGATGCTCAGGCAGACGCAATGAGATGGTTTTTAATGAGGGTTTCAGGCTGGGAAGTATGAGTTCTTCAGCACTATCCCAATCAATATATTCTGTTGAGTCATGCAAGGACCAAAATTCCCTTTCCTGGTCTTCATTTTTAAAACCGGGTAACTTTTTTTTCATAATATTGCCTCATAAATTTTTCTTTCTTTTCGACTCATATTTCTTGCTGAAATAATTCGTATTTTTTTGTTCTGCAAGGTAAACACGGAAAACAGTTTTATGCCCAAGTCTGTAATGCCAAGTGCATAATATCTGTCTTCAAAAGTTGAATGTTTATCATCAACGTGAACAATAAGAGGACGGTTGAAAAAAATCTGTTCGCACTCGCTATTACTTACTCTGTGTTTAATCCAGTTCTTATGTTTGTTGCCATCATCCCATTCAAACCCGGTACACTCCTGCAGGATTTTCTTTGTTGCCGCATCCATGATTTAAGTATATTAATAAAATATACAGAAGACAAGGGCAAAAAAATACTCCCGTCTGATTTTGACACCTAACAGGTACACATTTTAATGCTATTGGCCCTTTTCCCTGAAACTTGCCTCGGTCCCCTGCATGAGCCTTTTAATATTGTCCTTGTGCTTGAGCCAGATTACCGCAGAAATGCCCCAGGCCATGATCTCTGTCTCAGCCCCGGGGCAGATTATATGAATAACCGGTGGGATGACCAATGCTGACAGGAGTGAGGCAACAGAGACAATTTTCCACTTCCTGATTGCAAGAAAGAATACGACAAAGCCCGCAAGCACTGACCAGGGGCACGCCGCAAGAAACACACCAACCGCCGTGGCAACGCCCTTACCACCGCGAAATTTCAAAAATATTGAAAAACAGTGGCCACAGACAGCGGCAAAGCCGGTGATGGCCACAATAAGGGCTGCATCCGTACTGCCGGAAAGGAGAAGCCTGGCAGCAATTACCGGCAGGAACCCCTTCAGCATATCGGCTATCAGGGTGATTATGCCCCATTTTCTGCCTACTACCCTGGCAACATTTGTTGCCCCTATATTACCGCTTCCTGCAGTGCGAACATCTATTCCCCTGCTGAAGCCAACAAGAAGTCCGGCTGGGATGGTACCTAAAAGGTAGCCGACAACAGGGATGATATATAAGAGAGAGTTTGAATCAGTCATATTCTTTCCAATAAGGGAGGTTTTTGTTCTGGAAGGTGAATAATGTGTTTTGGGCCATGTTGCAAGCCCAGGATATAACCTGTAACATTGATCAAACTGGCGTGTTTGATGTGTAAAAAAGTTTTTTTTACGTTTAACGCTCAAACATCACCATTTTTATTGAACAGATACGGTCAGGAATTACATGCTGAAAGTATGGTTAAGAAATTTCAGGGTATGGCTTAAACATGCCCGTGCGAGCCTGATAGGAAACCTGGGACAGCCCTTTCTTTTTCTGCTTGCAATGGGTTATGGTCTGGGCAGGCATGTGCCTGAAATTGAAGGCCTTCCCTATCTTCAGTTCATTGCGCCAGGGCTTGTAACAACAGCCGTTATGTACAGCGCTGCATTTGAAACCACCTATGGTTCCTACACCCGGCTAACTACCCAGAGCACATTTGAGGGTATCCTGATGACCCCTGTAAATGCCTTTGGGCTTGCAGCAGGAGAGATCATGTGGGGTGCAACCAAGGGCCTGATTGCAGGGGTGATCATGCTTGCAGCCCTTCCTCTCTTTGGAGTAACCCCTTCTTTATGGGCAGGCTTGCTGATTCCACTCCTCTTTGTTGAAGGGATATTTTTTTCCTCCCTTGGGCTTATAATGACAGCCCTGGCATCAAGCTACGAATTTTTCAATTACTTCACCTCCCTTATCATAACCCCGCTGTTTCTGTTTTCAGGGGTCTTCTTTTCCCTGCACACCCTTGATCCGGTGTTGCGCCTGGCAATCAAGGTGTTTCCGCTTGCAAACACAGTAGAGCTTTCAAGGATGCTGTGCTATGGCAACATAAACGGGACGTGGTCCATTGCAGCGGGAACAGTTTTGCTCACATCAGCAGTGGCAATGTTTACAGGAATAGTGCTTCTCAGGCGGAGGCTCATCCAGTGAGTACTGCTTTGTCTCTCTTGCTCCATGATGAAGATGCAACCGCAAGGCTTGCCCAGTTGCTTGCAGAAGTTGTGGAGCCTGGAGACATCCTTCTTCTTTCCGGTGATCTTGGGGCAGGCAAGACAACATTCATAAAATATCTTGCCCTGGGCCTTGGCATGGACCCAAGGGAGGTTACAAGCCCTACATTTACCATTATCCATGAATACCCTGGGGGACGTATCCCCCTTGTCCATGCAGACCTTTACAGGCTTGGGCAGGGGGCAGACATAACGGAGACAGGGCTTGAGGAGTACATGGGTGGGGATGTGGTAACGGCCATTGAATGGGCAGAGTTTCTTCCGGAAAAACCACCTGGCAACTGGCTAGATATAGCACTCAGCCATGAGGATGGAGTGCGGCGAAAGGCTATGCTTGAGCCAGGCTGCCCTGAATGGGAGAGGCGGCTTGAACACATGCAAAACCTCATGGGCTGAGCCTGTTATAGGGCGTAGGAAGTGGTCTTGTTGTCAGGTAATAAAAGGTGATTTTACATGGACATAGCACTTAATAACGTACTGATCCCGGATTTTAATGCCCTTGATTTCAAATCCGGTTCAATCGGCATAAAGAGTGACAGAATTCATGCTGTATCAGACCGTCCCCTTGAGGCCCGCAAGACCATTGATGGCAGGGGGATGTGCATAAGCCCCGGCCTTATTGACTGTCACTGCCATATTGAAAGCTCATTTTTAACACCTCTTCATTTCGGCAATATAGTTGCACGGTTTGGCACACTCCACGTTGTGGCCGACTGCCACGAGATCTCAAACGTGGCAGGGAGAAAGGGTCTTGATTTTTTCATGGAGAACAGCAGAGGTTCCTGGTGCAATATCATGTTTGCAGTCCCGTCATGTGTTCCTGCAACCCCCTTTGCCACTTCAGGAGGGAGCCTTGAGCTTGAGGACATTCTCTATTTCCTTGAAAAAGATAGGGTTGTGGCCCTTGGAGAACTGATGAATGTTCCGGCGGTAATAGCAAGAGACAGGCATTTTATGGAGATGATCCAGGCTGCAAGGCGCTTTGGCAAGCGGGTAAATGGCCATGCCCCCGGGCTCCACGGAGATGAATTAAAAAAGTATATTGATGCAGGCATAAACGATGACCATGAAAATGAATCCTACCAGGACCTTTCAGAAAAGCTGCATGCTGGCCTCCATGTATTTATTCGAGAGGGAAGCGCGGAACATTCTGATCCCGGTGCATACCGTGCCATTTCGGATGCCCCTGACAGGGTAAGTTTCTGTACTGATGACAAGTCCATTAACGACATTCTTGATTCCGGACACATCAACTACCACCTGAGAAGGGCAACCGGTGCGGGCATATCAACCGTTTCTGCACTGAAAGCAGCGAGCTGCACAGGGCTTAAATATTACGGCCTTGACGAATATGCTGAGATATTGCCCGGGAACAAGGCATCTGTTGTAATGTTCAAAGATACCGAAAATTTCGAACCTGCCCTTGTAATTTCAGAGGGAAGGATCGTTGACCCTGACTACCCGGAAAGTGTTGTGCCGGATTTTCTCAGGGACTCTATCAATGTGTCTCATGTAACCATAGACAGCTTGCCACAGGTCCCTGAAAAATATCAGAAAATTGCAATAAGTGTTGAGGATGGAAGCCTCATCACCAGTCGAGTCAGCATTGAACATCAGGGCGAAGGGCCTGATCAGGCACGAGACATACTGAAACTTGTTGTTATTGAAAGATATGGTCATGGCAACCGCTCTGCCTGTTTCATCCAGGGGTTTGGGATAAAAGATGGAGCCATAGCCTCGTCAGTTGCCCACGACTGCCACAATATTCTTGCTGTTGGAAGCAGCGACAGGTTCATTTCTGAAGCCATAAATGTAATTGTCACTCACCAGGGAGGCCTTGCTGCAAGCAGTCCTGAGGGAACCGATTTTCTTGGCCTTCACATTGGAGGAATTGTGTCTGATTCAGAACCTGAACAGCTTGCCGAGGGCTTGAGGTCTATCAGGAGCAGGGCAAAGGCAATGGGGTGCGGCCTCACCGATCCATTTGCCACACTGAGTTTCATGGCCCTTGAGGTGATTCCACACCTCAAACTCACAGACCGGGGGCTCTTTGATGTTGACAGGTTCAGTTATGTGTAATTTTTCCGGCACACAAGATTTTTGTTGCCGAGTCCCGTAAACTGTATATAATTTCATAAACAGGAGAATTGTCGGGTTTCTTTCGTCCAACTCATATGAAAGACCTGGGTTGAACAAGGGTCAGAGATGCTGCATTCCCCGGAAAGAGGGCTTTCCATTATAGCGGGCTATATGGGAGCCTTATTATAATGGAGATGCGGTGAAGATGGCAATTGTTAAATTCAGGAAAGAGAATTTGCAGGAGATACAGCACAATGCCGCTTAAAGCGTACATTCTCATAAATACCAAAATAGGGAAGACAACCGATGTTGCCAGGCAGTTAAAGGAAATGCCCGAGGTCAAACACCTTGATATAATCATGGGTCCCTATGACATAATCGCAGAAGTTGAAACAGAATCCCATGACAGCCTGTCACATATCGTTATGAACAACCTCCAGGACATTGATGCAATCAAGCACACCATGACCTGCACTGTTGTCAAACTGGAAGACGCTATCTGATTCAGATTCCAACCGAATAAGCAAAAACATCCATACTGCCCTTTCAGGACATGGACGCACGGATTTTTCCGCGCAGCCGTGTCCTTTGTCTTTTGTGGCAGGGCAGCCGAAACATTAAACTGAGGTAACTGTACAATGGAAAGGACCCCTTTTACTCCAGAGGGATATAAAAAACTTAAGGAAGAACTTGAACAGCTGGAAAAGGTCGAGCGTTACAAGGTAATCAAAGCTATTGAAACCGCCAGGGCACATGGTGATCTGTCTGAAAATGCCGAGTACCATGCGGCAAAGGAACGGCAGGGACAGATTGAGGCAAGGATACAGTTCCTGAACAGCAAACTTGCCACAGCCGACGTGATTGATGTTGAAAACCAGAACTGTGACAGGGTAATTTTTGGTGTAAAGGTCAAGCTGGAAAATATTGATACAGGTGAAGAGGTGGTTTACCAGCTTGTGGGCCCAGAAGAGTCTGACATAAAAAAGGGCCGAATCTCCATCAGCTCTCCCATCGGCCAGGCACTTCTTGGAAAGGAAGAGGGGGATGAGGTGGTTTTTAACTCCCCGTCAGGTGTCAAGAATTATGAGATTCTTGAGATATTTGTCTAACCTAAATTGAGCGTTTCAAAATGAGGAAAATTGTTTTTCTCATGAAATTAAAAGGAGTTATATTGATTATAGCGTTCCGATTTTGAAACGCTCAATTTAGGTCTAAGTAAGGATGTTCATAGCTGATATCCGTTTGAATCAGGGTTAATCTGCAAAAGGCACAATGCCTGGACATGAAAAGAGCCGGACTGAAATTAAAGGATGTGCTGAATACCCTGCACAACCACCCTTACATTACTGTATCAGCAGATACACCACTGTCTGAAGTGGCAGAGCTTGTAAGGCTCAGTCCTGATGTAAGAAGCATCTTTGTTACAGACAACAATGGTAAGATTAGCGGAGCCCTTTCAATAGGGCGGCTCATAAGGACAATAACTGCCAGGCGCAGCGGAGCCGATTTCAGCACAAGACGTCTTTTGCGGTGCATTACCTGCAGCAGGGCAGGTGAGATAATGACCTCACCTCTGATTTCTGCAGGCCCTGACGATTATATTGACGAGGTCATAGACCGGATGCTTGAAGGAAACATCAAGGAGATCCCTGTGCTTGACAGGGAGGGGAACATTACTGTAAATGCCGGGCTTCTGGACCTTTGGAGTAAATACGACAACAGCTCAGAGGCTGACTAACCAAAAAAGTCCATGAATAATATCTCCAAACCCGGCACGGTATTCTCCACAAGGCCTTCAATTCTAAGAGAAGATCTGTTCAGACTGCTTGATGTCGCAGGATTGGCGGCAGTTCTCCAAAGAGACGGGGGTGGCGGGCATGCAATCATGATAAAACCCAACCTTGTTGAGGCCCTTCTCCCCCCTATCACAACTCCCCCTGACATCATTGATTGCCTTATTGACTACATCAGGGAGAACACTGACCGGGATGTTGTTATTGGAGAGGGAACCGGCTCCCTGGAATATGATACGTGGCATCCCTTTAATGAGCTGGGCTACACAGAACTTGCCCGTCAGAAGGGAGTAAAACTGGTTGACCTTAATCAGGAAGAGTGTGTCAAACTCTCGGACAGCCGCTGCAAACGCTGGCCTGTGATGTATCTGCCCAGAATAGCACTTGAGAGTTTTCTGATTTCAGTGCCGGTGCTTAAGGCGCACACCCTTGCGGATGTCACCCTGACCCTTAAAAACATGATGGGGCTTGCCCCGCCTGAGCACTACCAGCAGGGCGGCGCATGGAAAAAGTCTGCATTTCATGCAAGGGTACATGAGGCAATTGCAGACCTTAACAGATACCGAACCCCTGACTTTACCCTGCTTGACGCACGTGAAGGCATGGCAGAGGCACACCTGTTCGGGCCAAAGTGTGATCCTGCGCCAGGTATTATTGCAGCATCCTTTGATCCTGTTGCCATGGATGCATTTGGTACTGATATTTTAGGGAAAAACTGGGAGGATATCCAGCAGATTGCCCTGTTGAATGGAGAGATTGGCCAGGCAGAGCCACTTATGGTTGTCAACATCTGATACACAACATGCAAAACATTCATTCATACCATATTGACACTTTAACTCTTTCCTGTTATCAACAGCATCGCCTGCATATATTTATGCAGGTAATATCAGATGTTTTTTGTAGATTTCTGTAGGCGCGTAGCTCAGTGGGAGAGCGCTACCTTGACGCGGTAGAAGTCGGCGGTTCAATCCCGCCCGCGCCTACCATTTTAAGTGTTTGGTTTTCATCGTAAACAGAATGCTCGTTTTTTAATTATACTGACCTGGATTGAGCGATTGTCAGATTTGCTGCAGATCCGCGAAAGAGGAATTTCCATAATAGTCGGCTATATGGGAATTCCTCTGACAAAGGAGATGCAGTGAATACGGCAATCCCGAAGGGTTTCAAAAGTTGAAGAGTATTATAGGTGTAACTCCTTTTGATATCGTATAAAATTATTTCTTCAAACTTTTGAAACGCTCAATTCAGGACTGAAACAGTTATATTGAGACATTCCTGCCTTGTTTTGGCCATGTAGTACATGATGCTGGGCAATCATGTACATAACCAACATTATCAAAAGAATTAAGCAGACAGGGAATGTTCCCAATAAAAGGCATCTGACCCGGGCAGGGCAAGATGCCTTTTACGCTTGTAGCAGCGTAATCATGTATAACCTAGATTGAGCGTTTCAAAACTGGAAAGCTATAATCAACATAACTCCTTTTAATTTCGTTGAAAAAATAATTTTCCAGATTTTGAAACGCTCAATCTAGGTATAAGGCGGCAGAACAGGATTACTAAAATTACTATAACGGTTTAAGCGCTCACGGTTTAAGCACTAAAGAGGCGGCCTCAAATGACAGATCAACCCTCCATATCCGTTACCATCCCTGACCTTGGCCAAGTTATGGCTGCCAAAGGCACTCCAGCCATTGATGTGCTGGCTGAGGTGTTAAGCAACAAGAAGAGAAAACAGGTAATCCTTGCAAGGATAGATGGTGAACTGAAAGACCTCTCTACTCCCATTGAAAAAGACTGCACCCTTGAGGCTGTCTTTCCTGCAGACGACAATCTTGAAGTTCTGAGGCATACCACAGCCCATGTTATGGCCCAGGCGGTAAAGGACCTGTTTCCCGATGTAAAAATCGCCATAGGCCCGGCCATTGAGAACGGATTTTATTATGACTTCGACTATGAGAGAGGTTTCACGCCTGAAGATCTTGAAAAGATAGAATCGCGCATGAATGAAATCGTAAGAGAGGCACTCCCCATTACCAGCAAGGAGATGGACATCTCTGATGCCCTTGAGTTCTTCACCAGCCAGGGTGAGGAGTACAAGGCTGAACTCCTGCGTGACCTTGAGGCTGAGGGCGAAAAAACTGTATCTCTCTACTCCCAGGGAAACTTCACTGACCTCTGCCGCGGTCCACATCTTCCAGACACAGGCAAGCTCAAGGCTTTCAAACTCACCAGCCTTGCCGGTGCATACTGGAAGGGTGATGAAAAACGGCCCATGCTCCAGCGCATCTATGGCACGGCATTCTATGACAAGAAGGCAATGAAGAAGTACTTTGCAATGCTGGAGGAGGCCAGGAAGCGTGATCATCGCCGCCTGGGAAAGGACCTTGACCTGTTTTCAATACAGGAAGAGACAGGACCGGGTCTGATTCTCTGGCATCCCAAGGGCGCAATGATCCGGAAGTCCATTGAGGATTTCTGGCGGGAAGAGCACATGAAGCGGGGGTATGACCTCTTGTTTACTCCCCACATTGCACGCCTTGATCTCTGGAAAACAAGTGGCCACCTGGACTTTTACGGCGAAAACATGTACTCGCCCATGGAAATTGATGAGATCAAGTACCAGTTAAAGCCCATGAACTGCCCCTTTCATATAGCCATATACAACTCAAGGAAGAGGAGCTACCGTGATCTTCCTTTGAGGTGGTGCGAGCTGGGAACTGTTTACAGGTACGAGATGACAGGCACACTCCACGGCCTTATGCGCGTAAGGGGCTTCACTCAGGATGATGCACACATCTTTTGCCGGCCGGATCAGCTCGATGATGAGATTAACGAGATACTGGAAATGACCCTTTATGTTCTGAGGGTGTTCGGCTTTGACAGATATGACATCTATCTTTCTACCAGGCCGGAAAAATCCGTTGGGAGCGATGAGCATTGGGAGCTTGCAACCGGTGCACTCAAAAATGCACTGGAGCGTCAGGGGCTTTCCTACGAGATTGACCCTGGAGAGGGTGTGTTTTACGGCCCCAAAATTGACATAAAAATCCGGGACAGTCTTGACAGGTCATGGCAGTGCTCTACAATTCAGGTGGACTTTAACCTTCCTGAGCGCTTTAATGTAACTTTCACCGGCCAGGACAGTCAGCCTCACGCACCAATAATGGTACACCGTGCCCTGCTTGGCTCTCTGGAGCGTTTTTTCGGAGTGCTTATTGAGCATTATGCAGGGGCATTTCCAACCTGGCTTGCCCCGGTTCAGGCAACAGTGCTTACAGTTGCTGACAGGCATAATGACTGGGCGGAAGAAGTGGCGCAGAGGCTCAGGGCTGCGGGGATTCGTGCCGAGGCAGATACCAGAAATGAAAAGCTGGGCAAGAAGATAAGGGAGGCCCAGCTCCAGAAAATACCCTACATGCTGGTGGTTGGCGACCAGGAGACAGAGGCAGGAAATGTAAGCCCTCGTACCAGAAAGGGTTTGCAGCTTGATGCAATGCCTGTGGATGAGTTTGCCGATATGATAAAGGACGAATGTATGGAACAGATGGCTGGGTGATGGAATAATTACTTTTTGTTTAAGATGTATCTCTTCGTTGAATAACGAAGGATTTAGTTTGTGTTTTTGAAACATTAAATCGTGAAAATTTAATCAAGGGAGGTGCAATATCGCAACAGAACGCCCCGTAAACATTAATGAGAGGATCAGGGCCAGGGAGGTAAGACTGGTTGATGAAAACGGAAAGCAGCTTGGTGTTGTCTCCAGAGAGGAGGCCCTGGACAAGGCCAGGGACAGGGGACTTGACCTGGTGGAGGTGGCGGCCAATGCCCGTCCACCGGTATGCCGGATCATGGATTATGGCAAGTTCCGTTATGAGCAGAGCAAAAAGGCCCAGGAAGCCAAGAAGAAACAGACAGTCATCCATGTCAAGGAAGTAAAGATGAGACCCAGGACAGATGTTCATGACATGAACGTCAAAAAGGGGCGCATCAGGAAGTTTATTGGCCAGGGCAACAAGGTAAAGGTGACTGTCACATTTCGGGGAAGGGAAGTAGTTCATTCATATCTTGGGAAGGAACTTCTTAAAAAGGTAGCGGATGAGATGTCAGATATTGCCACTGTTGAGCACATGCCTAACATGGAAGGCCGTATCATGCACATGATCCTCGCTCCTAAAAAAGATTGACCTGAGACTCAGTTGGGGTTAATAATTTGTGTTCACTATCCGTTCGGGGCGGGTGTGGAATATTGTTGCCTTTAATAAGGAGACAGAAATGCCAAAACTAAAGACAAAACGTTCAGCAGCAAAACGTTTCACTAAAACAGGATCAGGGAAGTTCATGTTCAACAAGGAGGGCAGAAGCCATATCCTTACGAAGAAATCCACAAAGCGCAAGAGAAACCTGCGCAGGCGCGCTGTCATTGATGATTCAATGGTCAAATCCCTGAAGCGCATGATGCCCTACGTTTAGCTGCTGCATCAAGTTAAAAGCAAGGAGTTGATTAACCATGCCACGTGTAAAAAGGGGCTTTAAGGCCCGCAGACGCCGGAAGAAGATATTAAAGCTGGCCAAGGGATACAGGGGTGCCAGGAGCCGCTGTTACCGCCAGGCAAAGGATACGGTTGAAAAGGGGCTCTGTTACGCATACCGCGACAGGCGTCAGAAAAAACGCCTGTACAGGAGGCTCTGGATTGCAAGGATAAATGCTGCCTGCAGGGAAAACGGAACCTCGTACAGCCGTTTTATAAACGGGCTGTCCAAGGCCGGAATTGCTGTTGATCGCAAGATACTTGCAAACCTTGCAGTGACCGATCCTTCTGCTTTTTCAAGCATAGTAAAGGATGCAATGGCTGCTGCCTGACAGATTACGTATCCTTAAAGCACAGAGAGTCTATTCATAGCCGGGGCCTAAAGGTCACCGGCTATTGTTTCTCACCTGAACTGATTATCGACATATCCTCACCGCAGTTTATCTAAACAGTAAAGCCAAAACTTGGCAGATACGTCAGGGCTTTACGGATATCATTATCCGTTCGCCTGTTTTTCAGTTCAGAGCCAGAGAAAATCGGTTGCTGAAATGCACCAGATAACTTTACGGTATCATAAAAAATGCTTGACCGGCTTGAAACCATAAGGACAGAGGCGCTGGAGGCGCTGGAGGCAGCGCAAAAGAAGGGCAGGGAGGCAATAGAGGAGCTCAGGGTAAAGGTAACAGGCCGCAAGGGAGAACTTACCAGCATCCTCAAGTCCATTGGAACCCTGCCGTCTGATCAGCGCCCACTGGTAGGCCAACTGGCCAACAAATACAAAAAAGAGATTGAATCTGCCATAAAGAAGGCACTTGAATCTCTTGAAGAGAGTGGGGGCTCAGTTTGCATTTCAGGTTTTGACCCCACTCTTCCAGGAAGGCGACTGCCCTCCGGCACACTTCATCCTGTTACAAAAGTAATGGATGAGATATGTGCAATTTTTAACCGAATGGGGTTTTCCGTTGCCCAGGGGCCAGAGATAGAACTTGATTTCTATAATTTTGAGGCGCTTAATATCCCGCCGGATCATCCTGCAAGGGATATGCAGGATACCTTTTATATAGACGAAAAAGTCCTACTGCGCACCCACACCTCTCCTATCCAGATCCGTACAATGGAAAAGATTCAGCCTCCTCTGCGCATCATAGCGCCGGGCAAGGTGTACAGGTGTGACTCAGACGTCACCCATACCCCCATGTTCCACCAGGTGGAAGGCCTTATGGTTGATACCAATGTCTCCTTTGCTGATCTCAAGGGGATACTGACCCACTTCATACATGAAATTTTCAGCAGCGGCACCGGCGTAAGGTTCCGTCCAAGTTTCTTCCCGTTTACAGAGCCCAGTGCTGAAGTTGACATCCAGTGTGTCATCTGTGGAGGAAACGGGTGCCGTGTCTGCTCCCAGACCGGCTGGCTTGAGGTGCTTGGTGCAGGCCTTGTACATCCTGCAGTGTTCAGGCATGTAGGGTATGACACTGAAAAGTACAGTGGATTTGCCTTTGGCCTGGGAATTGAACGAATTACCATGCTCAAGTACGGGATTGATGATCTGAGACTCTTCTTTGATAATGACATCAGGTTCCTGACGCAGTTTAAGTAGCTGGATCAAGAAGTTGCCCGCCGTTGACATGGCAGGGCGGAAATGGAAAGTCATGCTGATTCTTACCTCGTGGTTAAAAGAATTTGTACCGTTTGAATGCCCTGTTACAGAGCTTGCCCATGAACTCACCATGGCAGGCCTGGAAGTTGAAGGCATTGAGTCTGCCTGGAAAGGCATTGAGAAGGTAATAGCTGTGCGCATTGTGTCATGCGCTTCTCACCCTTCTGAAAAACATCTCAGGATATGTTCCATTGACACTGGTGCAAGCGAAGTCACCGTTGTCTGCGGTGCCCCCAATGTCAAGGAGGGGAAGATAGCAGCCCTTGCACTTCCTGGCACAGTGCTTCCTGATGGAAATGTTGTAAAGGAGGCGCTTGTTCACGATGTAAGATCAAGAGGCATGCTCTGCTCAGCGGCAGAACTTGGCATAGGTGATGATGCATCTGGAATTATGTACCTGAATGATGACATCAGGCCTGGAACGCCGGTTATTGAGGTACTTGGCCTGGAAGACCAGGTGCTTGAGCTTGGCATCACTCCAAACCGTCCTGACTGCCTCAGCGTGCTTGGCGTGGCAAGGGAGGTTGCAGCCCTCCAGGACCTTTCTCTTACACTGCCTTTTAAGCCATCTGTTTCCCAGCCCGAAAAGCTATCTGATGTCGTATCCATCACCATTGAAGACAGCGAGCTATGCGGAAGATATGTTGGAGCCATAATCCGGGGGGTAAAGGTGGGGCCTGCGCCTTCATGGATAACATCCAGGCTTGCTGCAAGCGGTATCAGGCCAATAAATAACATAGTTGATGTAACAAATTACGTTATGCTTGAAACAGGGCAGCCCCTGCATGCATTTGACCTGAACCTGCTGGATGGCAAGGCAATAGTTGTAAGGTGTGCAAAAAAGGGCGAGAAGCTTACCACCCTGGACGGCAAGGAACGTGAGCTTCAGGAAGACATGCTGGCAATCTGTGATGCATCAAAGCCTGTGGCAGTGGCAGGTGTAATGGGAGGGGCAAATTCCGAGGTTTCCGAATCCACAGTTGATATACTGCTTGAAAGCGCATGGTTCCAGCCGTCACAGGTCAGGCGCACAGCCAGGAGACTCAAGCTCTCCACAGAGGCATCCTACCGTTTTGAAAGGGGTGTGGACCCGTCCGGCACATTGCGGGCAATGCACCGGGCATCCGAACTGATATTCCAGACAGCAGGCGGCACACTCGAGGCCTGGCGGGATGAATGCCCGAAGGAGTTTGTGCCTGCCAGGGTTACCCTGCGTACAGAACGGGCAGCACGGCTTATTGGTGCAGATATCACAGCCGACAGGATGGACCGGTATCTTTCCAGGCTTTCCTTTGAGACAGCCCGTGAAGATGACCGGATAAAAACCGTTGTACCGCTGTTCAGACCTGATATCACTGAGGAGATTGACCTGGTAGAAGAGATAGCCAGGATGCACGGTTTTGATAACATCCCTACTACAGCTCCGGTTGCAAGTATTATAACCGAAGAACTGGAGTCCTACAGGGACATAGAGTCACGGGTACGGCAGATACTGGCATCATCCGGAGTAAACGAGATAATTTCCTACAGTTTTACATCTCCGGCAGACATAACTGCCCTGGGATTTGCTCAGGACGATCCGCGCCTTAAGATGGTTAGGGTACAGAATCCTCTGACCGAAGATCAGTCTGTTATGCGCACCTCCCTTGTTCCATCCCTGCTGAGAACAGTTTCGAAAAATATGGCAAGGCGGAATCTTGATCTCAGGCTCTTTGAAACCGGTACTGTATTTTTTGACCAGGGGCATGAAAAACAGCCCAGGGAGGAAAAGAGGCTTGCCTGTGTGATTACAGGAAAGAGGCTGCCAGAGAGCTGGGCATGGCCGGATGAGACGTGTGACTTCTTTGACCTTAAAGGGATACTTGAAGAGCTGCTTGAAAGCCTGGGTATAGACTATGAAGTAAAACCACAGGCAACAGACGCTCCATTTTATATAGGCGGTTCATCAATCTCCATACTATCCGGCAATACCCTGATTGGGACTGCAGGAGAGATAATGCCGCAGGTTCTGAAAAAATTTGATATTTCTGTCCCGGTGTATCTCTTTGATCTTGGGCTTGATGAGATGCTGTCCAGCGCAGATTTTAACAGGCAGTTTAAAAAACTGCCGCGTTATCCATCCCTTGAACTTGATATTGCCATTGTATTGAATGATAGTGTACGGGCTGCTGACATAATCTCGTTCATCAGGGAACATGCCCCGGCGTTAATGGAAGATGTGAGGATTTTTGACGTATATTCAGGCAAACCCATTCCCCAGGGCAAAAAGAGTATTGCCGTGAGATTTGTCTACAGGGCAGAAGATCACACATTGACTGACCATGAGGTAAACGCATTTCATCAGCCCCTTGTTGATGATATCCTGCGGGAATTCCAGGCTGAGCTTAGGCAATAAATTTTTATCATGTCCGATACCCTGACCAAACGCCGAATATCGCAATATATCAGTGAGGAGATGGGTTTCTCGGTTCGAAGCGTGGAGGGGGTAGTTGACCAGCTCTTTTCCTGCATGGAACAGGCGCTTTTAGAGGGACATGATATAAAGATTGTTCGATTCGGCACCTTTACCACTGTTGATAAGAAGGCGCGCAAGGGGACAGATCTTGCCACAGGAAAGCCTGTAACCATTCCTCCGAGACGCAAGGTGGTCTTCAGACCAAGCAGAACGCTCAAGGGAATTGTCAATGCCCGGACAGGGTAAAAAATATTACAGGATAGGTGAGGTCAGCCGCATTACAGGGGTTGAGCCGCACGTCCTGCGCTATTGGGAAAGTGAATTCCCCCAGATCAAACCGCGCCGGGTTGCCAGGCAGCGTCTTTTCAGACAAAAAGACCTTGAGACAGTAAAACGAATCCATCACCTCCTTCATAATGAAGGATTTACAATAAATGGTGCAAAAAAACAGCTTATTAAAGAGCAGCGTCGCCAAAAAACAGCCGCTTCATCACCTGAAAGGACCCGTCTGCCTGTAAGCAGGAAACAGATACTCACCCGCGTCAGGCAGGAGCTGTCAGAGATCCAGCGGCTTCTGGAACAATTTTAATACCTGCAAATCACCATCAACAGTGCTTGCCAATCAATATGGACGACAAACAGTATCAACAATTAAAACCCCTTCGAGAAAGGATTGACAGTATAGACAGGGAGCTTGTCAAGCTGCTCCAGGAACGGCTGGAATGCGCTGAGAAGATAGGAAATATCAAGGCGCAGAGCAGGCAGGAGCCCCTTGATCTGGTGAGGGAAAAGGAGGTAATCAACCACATTCTCTCCTACAATCATGATAAATTTCCTCCTGAGGGCCTTAAGGTCATATTCGGAGAGATAATTTCTGCGTGCCGCAATGCACAGCGCCCTGCACGAATCGGTTATCTTGGCCCGGAAACCACCTTTACCCACATGGCTGCAACAGACTTTTTCGGTCAGGCACCGGATTTTATCCCCCAGCCCAGCATTACGGACGTTTTTGAAGAGGTAGAGAGGAAGCGGGTGGATTTTGGGGTTGTACCCATTGAAAATTCTGTTGAAGGTACAGTTGCCCTGACTCTTGATGGACTATGTGACTACAAAATAAAGGTTTGCGGTGAAATCTATCTGCCCATATCACATGATCTCATAAGCCAGACAGGCCGAACTGACCAGATTCGCCGTATCTTGTCTCACCCCCATGCCCTTGCCCAGTGCAGGGTGTGGCTGCAGAAGCACTTCCCTGGTGTCCCTACCGAAGAGGTGGTAAGCACTGCCCAGGCAGCCCGATGGGCATCCGTTGATCAGACTGTTGCCGCTGTGGCAAGTCCTCTTGCAGCAAGGACATACAACCTGCAGGTAGTGGAAAAACGCATAGAAGATTTTGCGGGTAACACGACCCGTTTTCTTATCCTTGGGCATAAATGTCCACGTCCATCTGGAAATGACAAGACCTCTCTGCTGCTCAGCCTTGAAGACAGGCCTGGGTCACTATTCAGGCTTCTGGAGCCCCTTGCCAAGAAGGGGATAAATTTGACAAAGATACAGTCTAGGCCGGTAAAAGACGAGCCTTGGCGATACCTCTTCTATGTGGACATTGCCGGGCACATTGAAGATGACGAGGTTAAGGAAGGTGTGGAGTCAATCAGGGAGGGATGTACGTTCCTTGAATGGTTAGGCTCTTACCCCATGGGGGAGTTGAGTGATCCCGGTGATAAAATTTAGCAGATTCAGCACCTGCTTGATCCCTGGATAGAAAGATTGCTGGATTTGATGAAGGCGGGCTTTATGCCCGCCTTTTATTGTTTATGAAGAGGATTCTGGTTGCCGGTCCTGCATGGCCTTGTCTTTATCACCTGACTTGGCGGATAACTGCATTATCTCAAAACGTACAAAGTCAAGCTGCGACGAGATGGGTGCGGCTGCCATGAACTTCTCATACGCCTCCAATGCACCGCTGGTGTCACCTGAAGCGGCACATACCCTGGCAAGATCAAGCAAGGCAACAGTCTCATAGCCTGCATCGCTGTCAGCTGCCTGCTTGAAAAAATCTTTTGCCTCACCGGGGCTGCCCTGCTCTTCTTTCACATAGCCAAGGCCCATAACAGAGGAATAATAGAGGGGAGATTCTTTTGAAAACCGGGAGCGTGCCTTGTCAAAATACCTGGATGCCTGCTCCAGATCTCCTGCGTCCCTTGCTGCCGCCCCCAGGAGAAGAACAGCGTGTTCCCCGGCATCACTGCGGCCATGCTCCTTAACTACCTTTTCAAGCAGCTCCATGCGCTGTTCAGGGTCTGGAGTGTGCAGGGCGGTGCCAAGGCTTGCTGAAGCAATATTTTCTCCCCGCTCAACATAACCTGTGTACCCGGACCACAGGGCAACAGCAACCAGTACACAGGCTATGACAGCAAAAATCTGCCGAAAATTTTCTGCTAGAGGTTCTCTTAACCACTCAGGAAGCCCCTCAAGAATTTCATCTACTATTTCCTGCACAGGTGTCTTTTCAGTATTGTTCTCCGGGGCGTTGTTATCATTACGTTCTTTGTCATTCATTTATCACTCCTGATTTTATAAAAGAAAAATATATGTTTTTGGATAAGCCTATTTTTAGCAAGACGCTTGTTAAAACACAAGGGGCGGACATAAAAAAGCCCCGTTACCACTTTATCTGCAGTAACGGGGCTTTTTAAGCAGGAATGTTAATTATGTTCAGACAGTTGACTAATTCCTTCGGAGTACAGCAGTGTCACCACCATTGTATGTCTGGATCTGGCCGAAGAAGTGAGCTCCAAGTCCAAGATATCCGACATTTTCATGTACATGCCATGTTTCACTATCTCTTGATTTTTCTTCTTCAATCATGAGAGATGGTAAGCCTTCCTTCACAGGTGTCATTGTATGGTTAATTGAAACAAGTCCTGTTTCGCAGGGTGATGTAAGCGGAAGGGCCAGGAACCCTACAGTTTCTGCCACATGACCATCGTTAAGCTTTTCTTCTTCCTCAAAAGCGCTGAGGAAACCTGTGCTTTCAATTGATTTAAGCCTGGTTGCAACAGCCTGTACGTCATTGGCTGTCTGTACTGTCTGAAGGACTACAGGTGTGAAGGCAAAGCCTGCGTTAAGGCTGACGCTCTTCCATGCCTCGGTTCCTTCCTGCTCATAAAGCCCGGCTTCCCATATAGTTCCGTCAGGCAGTTCATGAACGCCTGCTTCCACAACCATGTAGGAGATGGTCTCAGTTACATGGGGGCCGTTATTATAGTTCCACTCCTGCAGTCTAATTTCAAAGGAGTCCGAGGTAACATTTCTAACGCGCATTACAGACGGATCGCTGCCGTTTCTGGTTGGCGGGCCAAGGATGACAACAGGATTGGCGAAACTTTGTTTAAGAATAACAGTTTTCCAGTTATGATCGATGGTTACGCTCCCTACTTCAATCCAGTCCTGGGATTCAAACCAGTTTTCGTCAATAGTGCCGGTAGCTGCTGTAGCAAAACGCATGGTGCAGGTGTCCGGACCATTATATGTCTGGACCTGGGCAAGAAACAGGTCTCCAATCTGCATATAACCGATTTTTTCCCTGGTATGGGCTGTCTCTTCATCTCTGGACTGTTCCTCTTCAAGTTTCAGATAGATACCTTCTATCCCTGAAGGCACAAAGAGTTCATCAGTAGCAATTTTTTCATCTATGACATGAACTCCATCCAGATTTTTTTCAACTGCAAGGTATCCAACTGTCTCCACACCATGCCCATCACGCAAAGACTCCTGTTCTTCCATTGCAGCAGCAAAGCCTGTTACTGTTATATCTTTTTCCCTTACAGCAACAGCATCGGCCTCATTCTCGGTCTGAACTGTCTGGAACACCAGAGGTGCTGTGTTGAAAGCGGCAGGGAAAGTGACCTGGGTAAAATTTCTGTTCCCTGAAACTTCATAGGTACCGGCCTGCCAGAAAGTGCCATCCGGCATCTGGTAACTTCCTGCTTCTACAACTATATAAGAGATATTTTCTGCCTTATGCTCTCCATCAAGATAATCCCATTCCTGTACACGGATAGCAAAACTCTGGGCTGTAACATTTGCTACCCTTACAATGCATGGTGCCCCATCCCTTGCTGACACCGGGCTGACGATCACTACCGGGTTTCTGAAATTCCTTGAGAGGCTCACAGTTGTCCATTCACTTCCAACTTCAACGGTCCCTGTCTCAAGCCATTCGATTTCATCCAGGTGAGCTACCAGATCTTCTGCTTGAAAACTGTAAGGCACAGTTATACTTGCCTCATTTGATGCATCACTTTCATGCCCGGCAAGGTCTATTGCCTTTACTGCAAAATAGTATCTAATGCCCGAAACCAAGCCGTTTACAGACTCTTCTACATGGGTAGCCTGGGGAGATGTAACAGTGACAGAGTCTGAATAGTTTTTGCTTTCAGTACCGTAAAAAATGCGATAAGAGACCAGGTCCGGTTCTGCTGCAACATCAAACCCTACTCTTACTGATGCGGCATGGACATATTGAGCGCCACCAGAGAGGAATAAAATAAAAAACAGTGCTGAAAAATAATTAACTAAAATAAATTTTCTGTTTATGCCGCCGATAATACCTGAATAACATGTGTAGTACCTGGCGACTTTTGAGGTAATATTCTGTTTTTCTAGATTTTTTCTGGAATGCATATTG
>WGBG01000200.1 GCA_015494395.1 Deltaproteobacteria bacterium | reverse complement strand
TTTCTAAGGCTCGCTACGCCAAAATCGCGAAACTCGCTCGTGCCTCGCTCAGACAGACGCGATTTTCTGGCTGCGCTTCCCCAAGAAAAACTACGAAATTCTTCAAAGTCACTCCAAAACAAGACCAATTATCACGCTGAATAGATACCAAACACTTTAAAAAAATGCGCATTGAAAAAACAGGAGAAATTGCTACGGCGGCACTGCTGATATCCGCCCTTTCCGGATTTTTGTTAGCTTATCAATACGAAGTTGCCGAACCCTTTATCTCTGCAACCGCCATTGAGACAGTAATACCCTTCGGTGCATTCTGGCGTTCAGTTCATTTCTGGTCAAGCCAGGCATTCTTCCTGGCGCTTGTGCTGCATATCTGGCAGTGCACAGGTTCAATGGATCGTTTCTGCCGCTTTAGTAAGGGACGCATCCACTGGACAGTGGTAAGCCTTACGCTTCCCCTTGCCATATACGCCCTGTTCACAGGCTATGTACTGAGATTTGATGGTACAGGGCAGGCCGCGGGTAAAATCGCTGAACATCTGCTGCTGAATGTGCCCATTGCAGGCTCAATGCTTGACCGGATGCTCATGGCAACCTCCACAGAAGGCCTGAACCGTGTTTATACCGTCCATATCCTGTTCACAGCCCTCTGCTGGGGACTTGGCACATGGTATCACACCCGAAGGGTTATTGTTGGACGTAAAATTTTCCTCTACACCCTGACGGCTGTTATTATCACCGGGGTTCTGATACATGCCCCCATTGATCTGCCAGGCCAGAACCTCCATCTCATAAAAGGTCCGTGGTTTTTCCTGGGTATCCAGGAACTTCTCCGGCACATGGCTCCCATTACAGCAGGCATCATATTCCCAATGATACCCCTTGCAATTGTTGCCCTGTTTCCGTGGCTCCGGAAACGCTCAGGTCTTTATTCAGCCCTGGCTATATGGTCAGGCGTCTATATTATTGCAACTGTAGTGACCCTTGCGCGTTGATAATAAAGACGGACTGCAACTAACGCACCTTATTGCCATGCAACTGCAGTGACATTTTTTGCTTGTTGACATGGTACAAGCATAAGTCTAATCTAGTTCTTGTCTGTTTTTACAGTATTATTGTTCAATTCTCCAAACTGAATAGATACCCAAACGGATTCGCAACAAATCCGACAATCGCTCATCCCCGATCCTATTCAAAGGAGGCGTCTTCTCATGCAACAGGCCCCCATATTATTCATCAGATATTTTCAGTTCCTGACCATCTTACTGCTCCTTTTATTGCTCCCACCCTCACTCATGGCCGCCGACATTCATGTGGATGATGACACATGCCCGGCAACAGGGTCCGGCACACCGTCTGACCCATACTGTAAAATTAACGATGCAATAAACGCAGCCTCTTCAGGTGACACTGTATTGGTGCATCCAGGCACCTACTCCGAGACACAATTCCCTCCACGCTCAACCATAACCATGGTAAGCGGTATTGACGTAATTGCGGCTGAGACTGAAAAACCGGTCATCAGACCGGGCCGTAACCTGGTGGTCTTTAAAAACGTATCTGACTGCACGCTGGATGGTTTTGTGCTTGACGGCTCAGGATCAGGAATGGCCAGAGTCGCCCTTGCCACTGTTGAAAACGCTTCAAATGTGGCAATAAGAAACTGTGAGATAAAGGGTAATTTACGTCCAAGGACAGGCATCAGGCTGAACGGTCAGGTAGATGTTGTAATAAGCGGAAATTATATACATGACTTTAATTACGCAGGAATCACAAGCAAATGGGTCGGAACAGTCAACAACAGCACAATAACCATAGCAAATAATACCATTGAAAGATGCGGGAGGGCAGGAATATATCTGGCCGGTGCAGACAATACTGAAAACACGGTTGTCATAGGCGGTAATGACGCAGGAAGTGGTAACCTTATCAGGCAAAATGGCCTGGCAGACAAGGGCAGTGGCATCAGGCTCCTTAACATAACCCATACAGTAATTGCCAACAACACTGTTGAAGATAATAGCCGCGCGGGCATTCTGCTCATTGACACAACCACCACGCCCCCTCATATCGCCAGCAACACCATAAGGCACAATGGACGCGCCGGTATCAATATTGGTGGGGCTTCAGCACTCACAATAGGTGATAGTAATGAAATTTATGAAAACGGGCTTGCAGGAATTGCATTTTTCGTGGAACGAAACAACGCCCTCCTGCCAACTAACATAGGCAAATCATCCTCTATGCCGATAACCATCAAAGGAAACGCTATCCATCAGAATACTAAAGCAGGAATCGCAGTAATTGATGTAGTAACCGGCCCCATCACAGTAGAAGACAACGACATCTATAACAACACACGGGCTGGTATCTCGTTCTTTGCCTCCTGTAATGCCACCATAAACGGCAACAGCATTCATGGACACACAGGAGCTGCAGGAATTTTCACGGGGGACTGGTCTGGAACAAACCCGCCTGATCCCACAAACCCGCCCACCACGGTTGCCTATCTGCGCTCAAGCGGGCCTGTAAATCTCACCATAAAACGGAACAGGATATTTGAAAACTATGCAGGCATGCGGCTTGATCATGCCTCCGGGGTCATAACCAACAACATTGTTTATAACAATACCCTGGCAGGAATACGGTACTCCGGCAGTGCTTCGGAACCATTCGGTATGCCCTGGGGCATAAGCCTTATCAGCAATAACACCGTGGTGTCCAACGGCTCATATATTGCAGCAGACGACCAGGACAAAGGTGCAGGGATTGTCTTTGATGATATAACCGTAACTGTTGACGATGACACAGGAGAACCTCGTCAATTTGATGATATGCCGCTCAGGAATGAGGACAAAGACCCAATTGTGATCAAAAACAACATTGCTGCATGGAACAAGACCACGGGAATAAGAGATTGCGTGTGCAGCACTAAACGTGATTACAATCTGTATTATGCAAACTTTGGCAAGCTCACCTTTGTACCGGCACAGACCGGAGGGTGTGCTTCAGGCACACCACCATTTTTTACCGGAAATCCCCACGAAATATTCGCAGATCCAAAGTTTATAAACATGAGTGCAGGAGATTTTCGCCTAATGCCAGAATCACCTGGAAAGGGAGCCGGGGACGACGGAACAGACATTGGCGCATATGGCGGAAGTGATCCCATTAACTGATATTTAACAAAATCAGGGAAAATACATCATGAAATCAGGACTTATAAATATTCTTTTGTTCTCATTTTTCGCTTTCACCACGCTGAATGGCAATGTTAATGCAGGAATACCCCAGGAGATCTGGCGCAGTAGCGCAGACACCGGTCTTGCCCCAAATGCCAATCTGTACATTCATGGAATGCTCCTTGTATGGCAGGCAAGGGGTGGTCTGGCCGGGACCCAATCAGGAACAGGTGACCAGGAGATATTCGCATTGAACCTGAAAACCATGCAGTTACAGCAGATAACAGATGACAATTCTGATGATATATCGCCCCAAAATGACGGAAGATACGTAGTATGGCAAAAAAACATAAGGGGAAGTGGAAGCAGCATATACCTCTATGACACCATGTATGGAGGTGCCAGTAATAAGATATCACCTGACGACAGTGCCAGCCATTTTGCGCCTGCCATCAACCAGGGATATGTTGTCTGGACATCCCAGAAAGTTGACTCTGTTTACAGGGCAGGCAAAATCTGGCTTTATAATGCTGAGGATAACAGTACGCCACGGGTTATTTCCCCCTCCCAGATTGACTGCAGCAATCCGGACATTTACAGGAACAGGGTTGTCTGGACACAGGATACGCTTGATGGAATTTTAAGAACATCCCAGGAGTGGCAGTATAATCTCAACCTGTATGATCCGGTCCCTGAACCTGCCAGGCCCTGGCGCACCATCAGGCGCAGCCCATCTACTGATGGTGTATATCATGTATTTGCCCAGTCAGACGGTACTGACAGGGAGATTTTCCTCTTTGGTCCGGAAACAGGACGAGAACAACTGACAGATAATGACCAGGATGATTCACTGCCTGCAATAAGCCAGAATCATGTGGTATGGCTTTCCGGAAATGATGTGGTGGTTGCTGACATCTCTGATCTTATTGCGGTAACGGGCATTAACACCGCAAGAGTCAGATCAACTGAATTTATATTAAGGTGGAAACGGATCTTCCAGCAGGGAGTTGATGACTACCGCATGGATCTCTCCATGACCCCTGACTTCAGGATACCAGTTCCAGGTTACATTGACCGATCCCTTGGTAACCGCTCCTATTACAGGATCAGGGGATTAAGGCCTGATACAACATATTATTTCAGGATGAGGGCAGTGGTAAATGGCTCCACCACAGCATATTCCCGTGTGGGCAGCGTAAAAACCAGACCCATGCACGACACAAGAAGCTGGTGGCAAATAAGGCTTGGTTACATCAGGGAACACCTTTCCCGGCACGCCACCACGTTCAGGTCACATATTATCAGCCTGCTCAGGAGGATATCCAGTCTGTTCAGAGGCCTTTTAGCAGGCTAAACTTTCATGACTTGGAATATTCCCTGACATGAAGGTTAGCACAAGGCTCAAAGCCGGAAGCTGAAAGCAAATATGGCTTACTCACCGCCTGCTTCGTTCAAGGACGCCAAGAACGCAAATAAAGTTATTCCTTCCCTGCCGGCCACACCGACAGGGAAAAATTAAAACCCTTTGCGTCCATAGTATCCTTTGCGGTTCAGCTTTTGTGTCTTTTGAGGCTTTGAGCCTTGAGCTTTCAGCTTTGAGCTATTTTCACGGCAGAACTTTATGCCCTAAATACTATTTTTAGAAAGGTGCCAACATGAAAAATATTTTCGCAATTATCCTGACAATGGCCGCCTTCCTATTTATTTTTTCAGAAAATACAATAGGGGCAACTTTTGTGGACAATTTTAACGATGGTGACTTTTCCGGCTGGACACCCAAGATCGGTTCCTGGTCTGTTAACTCAGACATGCACCTTGTCAATAGTGGAACTCCTTACGGAGTAATATGGAAAGATGACTCATTCGGCATTTATCAAAAAATTCAGGTTGATGCCTTTTTCAATTTATCTGCAAGCCAGGATAACAGGATAGCCCACCTAAGACTCAGAAACAATAAACACGACGGGGCAACCCAACCTTACTGGGATAACGGTTACCTGGCCGATTTTCAGCCAGACAGAATCCGCATATTCAATACATACATGAATGGTAATCCCGAGGTTGCCTCTTTTGTATTCTCCAATAGCCCTTTTACCTCAACTGGTTGGTATGAACTTGCTTTCAGCGTGAGTGGCACGGGCAGTGAGACCCATTTCAACACATGGGTGAACGGCATAATGTATATTGACCAAGATTATAACAACACCATACCTGATCTTGATGCCGGTTATATTGGACTTGGGAGAAAAATCCAGTATGACAATGCCCAGGGATATTCATATATGGCAGCCGTACCTATACCATCAACCCTGCTCCTTTTAAGTACTGGTCTGGCAGGACTCCTAAGTATGAAAAAATATTTGCTGAACCGGAGTATTAATTAGTGGATGACCACATGGAGCCACAATAAAAATGGGGACAACGGACATATCAATCCGAATCCGTCTTGACTGCCCCTTTTATCCTCCACATCAGGAGCTGCATCTTTTTTCTGCGCTGGCCTGGATAAAGATCCGAGGCCAGCAATGGCTTGTTCTTCATCTCTTCAGGAAGAATACGGAATGCCTTTTTTAACTGCCTCCTCTGAATAATAAGGTACCGCTCACCCTTTTCCGAAAGAAACTTCGCTACCTCATCGGCGTTTTCAAGTACGTGAACCGGCCTGTCAAACCCTAGATAAAAGACTGCAGAGGCAATATTCTTACCAAGTGCCACACGGGACGGTTCAACATCTTTTATTATACCGCGTGCCTTTAACAGAAAGGGCCGGTATGGACGGTACTTTTCCAGGATATTCTGCTGAACACAGTAAAAGCCCACGGTAAGCACCACGGTTGAGGCAATGGCAGCAGCAATGGCACGCACATCTGATACAGGAAGATGATTGGCATCATCACCTGAACAGCCGGCAATCCCCTTCTTCTTCACATATAAAAACAGGAACATTGAGATGGCACCTGTAATACTCAGCGCTGGCACAAGGCCATCAGGAGGCATGATGCCTGTAAAACGCGTAACAAGAGGTGAGATGACAGGGGCCAGAATCTCCACAAATGAAACCAGAAGCAGGCAATAACCCTGAACCGTCAATGCAACATCTCTCCACTTTGCCTGTCCTGCATCAACCAGGAAATTCCCCACAATAAGAGCGCAGAAAGGCATTATAGGCATTATGTAATAACTTCTCCGGGAGTCTGAAGCAGTATAGATCAGGAAGATGATGACAACTGCCTCCAGCAGCCACTTGTGGTTGTTATCTGCCCCCCTGTATCTCCGAACCGCATCTGCAAGGGCACTTACAAGAAGCGGTGCCCAGGGCATGAAGAGAAGGGGTACGTAGTAGATATAGACGTAAAAGGGCTCTTTATGATCAAATGCACTGAAAAAACGGAGAATATTTTCGTGAAAGACCATGTACAGCCCGCTTTGGCCATAATTTTCAGCAGTTAAGGCAGCATAGAGGAACGGGGCAAGGTAGAGTAATGCCCCCAGGCAGATGGCTGCTGCATGGGAAAAGGACAAATAGTTCCTCAACCTGGAATCACGCAGAAGATCAGGCATGCAGACAAGTGCAGGAAGCACTGCTGCCGGCAGGCCCTTGAAATGAGCGCCTGCTGCACATATTACATAAAACACTGCATAAGAGGTGAAGCCAGGCTGCTCCCTGCGCTTCCAGTACCACCATACGGCAATGAGGATAAACGCCATGTTCTGAACGTCTGCACAGGCAGTTCGTGACCAGAAAATGAAGCCAAAAGAGGTGAGCAGTATCCATGCTGCAAGATAGCCACTGCGCTTTGAAAAAAGCATGGAACCAAGTGAAACCGTGGCATAAAGGGCTGCGAGCCCAAAAACTGCGCTTGGAAGGCGCACTACAAATTCATTAAGTACACCTGAAAGCCTTGCGGGCAAGACTATCACCCAGTACGTGAACAGCGGCTTGTCAAAATAGGGTTCCCAGTTAATGGTGGGATGAAAGTAGTCACGGGTAATGATCATCTCCCTGGCTATTTCTGCCCACCTTCCCTCAGAGCCCCACAGTGAGCGGTATCCCAGCATGCAAAAGAGCAGAAAGAATGCAGAGCCCCAGAACAGCGTGGGCCAAGGTATGTTGCAAACGCCCTCCTTGAACGAGGTATCTTTCTCTCTTTTCATTACTTTGCTCCTGAGGCTATTTCATCTTACCCTGTCTCTTTCACAGGCACTGTTTCGGTGCCCTGTTCCAGGGCATTGATGTGCATTGAGGCAAAGAGGTCCATAAGTTTATCAATATGACGATCCCAGGTATATTCTGAGGCAAGGCGTTCAAACCTCTCTCCAAGTACCTGGCGTTCCTGTTCTGAGTATGCAATAAATGTCTCAATTGCCTCTGCCAGAGACTCGGAATCTCCGCTTTCAACTACAAAGCCAGGGGATACCCGGGCTATCAGCTCGGATGCTCCATTTGTTTTTGTGGTAATTACAGGAGTTCCACAGGCTGCAGCCTCAAGACAGGTGTTTGCAAAGGGGTCGTACAGTGTTGGCAGCACAAAGAGGTCAGATGCCTGGTAAAAGAGCGCCATATCTTTAACATAGCCTGCTGGAATCACCCTGTCTGAAATGCCTGCCTCTTCTGCCTGGGCTTCAAACCTTCCAATGGACCTAGCCCCTGCAACCAGCAAACGAAAATCAATACTGCGGGAGAACTTTCCCAATGCGCCAAGAAGGAGGCCAAGACCCTTTCTTGTAAAGTTTGTGCCTGCAAAAAGCAGGATCAGGGAATCCGGAGGCAGCCCCAGTTCCTGTCTTATCTCACACCTGCGCCGCCGTGATACAGGATAAAACCTGCCTGGATCGTATCCGTTGTAGATTGTTGTTATTCTATCAGGCGAGACTTTATAAAAATGCCTTAACTGCGTGGCAACCAGCCTTGAATTGGTAAGGATCTGCCTTGCAGAATAGATGGATCTTCTCTCCAGGGAAAGAAGTGAGTTGTGCCTTGGTGAAAAACGCCTGAGAAATGAAAAGAGTGTACGCGGATAACCCAGTTTGAGCCATGCAGCATGAAGCGGGTCTGAGATCCGCAGAACATCTGCATCAGCAATCCTTGACAGCCCCAACACCAGATCAAAGTTGCCGCTTTCAATAACCCTGCGCGCAGACATAAAGAAGCTCATGTTCTTCATGAGGCTTCCCCTGCCCTGCATCTGAGCCCTTTCAAACCGCACCCTGGAGCCTGAGACAAGACGCACCTCACTCTCCATGGCATCTGCGACTACCGTTAAATTGACACCCCTTGCCGCAAGGCCCTTTACCACTTCGGCACAGTAGCGCTCAGCGCCCCCCATGCCAAAGCCGCACTCACGCCTTACAACCGCAAGCTCTAGCTCGCTCATGACTCTGCAATCTCTTTAACAGCCCGGGCAAGGCCTGCTGCCATGAATATCCTGTTGGTGTAATGAATAATGGTATCACTGCTGATCACAGACTCCACCCCTGCCTCCTCAAGCACCTTTTCAGCCTGGCCTGCAAAGAGTGCGTGTGTCACCATGCAGAAAACCCTGGATGCCCCCTGTTTTCTGCAGGCAACCGCTGCCCTTGCCACAGTCATGCCGCTGCTGAGCACATCGTCAACGATAATCACCTCCCTGCCCTTAACGTCAATGTCAGGGAGGGTTACTATTACGTCACGATCACCATGCCGTTCCTTCTTGCCAACACCATATTCCAGACCGGCAGCCCGGGCTATCTGGCTCACCCATTGAAGGGACTCCTCGTCCGGGCCAAGGAGTATGGGATTTCCTCCACGTTTTTTAAGAAACTCTGCCATGTACGGCGCGGCTGTTATGTTTACGCCGCAGGGTATGACCTCCCGTATGGTGGATATGCGGTGCAGATGGGCATCAACTGTTACCACATTATCAAACCAATCAGAAAGCCATGTTCCAACTATTCGCTGACTTACTGCCTCACCCCTGTGAAATGCCTTGTCCTGGCGCATGTAACAGAGATATGGTGCCACCAGGATTACACGTGATACCGCAGACTGCCGGGCAGCACTGGCAGCAAACCCAAGAGGCACAAGCCGGGAGTCAGGGTGATCAAGGCTTAGATATACAAGGACGTTTCCTGAAAGATCAGGGGGGACACGCACCAGGCTCTCACCATCAGGGAAACGGTGAACCGAGACCTTGTCTGTTTTACAGGAAAGCTCTGATGCAAGCCTTGAGGCAGGCTCTTCAAAGCCCGGAAAGTACAGGACAGTGCTGATATTCATCTGTTCTAAATGCCCTTAATATTCGTAACTGTTCAGCGTAATTCTTGAGAATCACTTCAAAACAAGACCAGTTATCACGCTGCATAGATACTAAAATTCAAACATTGTAGTTGTTATATCTGCCTTTTCCCCCAGGGTATAACCTGAATCCCTGGAGGCAGACTCACAGGCAAATTGAAATTCCGAATCAAAATCTGAATAAATCCTGTAAAGGGCCTCCCCCTTTTTCACACTGTCACCCAGTTTTTTGAACAGATCAATACCTGCTCCCTTATCCATAGGTGCGCCTGCGAGCCTCGCGATACGGTTGATACGAAGATTATCAATGGCAGTTACCGTGCCTGAGGCAGGAGCCGTGACATCCAGGGTCAACCTGCCTGGCCGCGGTATCTTTTTTCTGCGGCCCTGGGCATCTATAATGGCCTTCATGCTGGCAAGCGCTCTGCCGGAATCCAGAATATCCCGCGCAATGGCATACCCCTGGCCTCCTCTTATATCAGGGTCAAACTCAAGTACCCGGCCTGCCAGCCTGAGTGCCTTCTGACGTAAATCTGACGGGGCATCAGGGTCATTTTCAAGCACCTGCATCACATCCCTTGCCTCAAGCACTGGCCCAACCCCCCTGCCCACAGGCTGTCTTCCGTCTGTGATTATCACCTCTATATGAATACCAATACGGTCGCCAACAAACTCAAACAGCTTTCTGAGCTGGGTTGCCTTGCTCATCTCGCGAACCTTGGCACTGGGACCAAAAGGTATGTCTATAAGCAGATGGGTCGAGCCTGCAGCCAGCTTCTTTGAAAGAATAGAGGCGACCATCTGCCCCATTACATCTATCCCAAGGGGACGCTCAACTGTAATGAGGGTGTCGTCAACAGGGGCAAGCCTGGCAGTCCCACCCCATGCCAGGCATCCCCGGTGTTTCTGCACTATGGCGTGCAGCCTTTCAGGGGATAAGGATACCTCTGCCAGGACCTCCATTGTATCTGCTGTGCCTGCCGGGGAGGTTATTGCCCTGCTTGAAGTCTTTGGAATCAGCATGCCGTGAGCAGCCACAATGGGGACAACCAGCATGGTAGTCCGGTTTCCGGGAATCCCCCCTATGCAGTGCTTGTCTGCAACAAGGGGCTCCTTCCAGTTCAGCCTGTCCCCTGTATCTGCCATTGCCCGGGTGTAATAGAGCACCTCGTCACGGTCAAGCCCGGTAACACTTGCAGAAACCAGAAATGCCGCCATCTCCATCTTTGAATAACGGTTATGTACTATGTCGTTGGTGATGGCATGAAAATCCTCTTCACTGAGCCGCTCTCCCTGAATTTTTCTGCGCACTGCCTCCATTGACACAGGGGGCGGGGCATGGCGGATGCGTACAAGGGTGCCTTCTTTTACTCCAAGCTGCCTAAATGCCTGCTCAGAGAGCCCGAGTTCACCAGGGGCAAGTATGCTGTCATCACGCACAATAATAAGCACAGCCAGAATGCTTTTTCCGTCAACGCTGATCTCAATCTTTGACATGGACTGAAAGCCCTCTGCCCTGTACACCTCGCATCTGCAGTTGAGATACGCAACATTTTCCCGGTATGTATCAATGGCAATGCGGGTAAGCCTGAGGCTGTTGTGTTTACCCCTTTTATGGGCTGAATTCCTTGTTTTCATCAACTTCTCCATCAGGAAGATTGACCGTGGAAATAGCTCAAGGCTGAAAGCTCAAAGTCCAAAAAGACAAAAGCTAAACCGCGAAGGACCGTAAGAACGCAAAGGGTTTTAACTTTTCCCTGTCGGGTAGCCGACAGGGAAGGAATAACTGCCTTTGCGTTGTCTTTGCGTTCTTGGCGTCCTTCAGCGAAGCGGGCGGTGAAGAAGCCATGTTCGCTTTCAGCTTCCGACTTTGAGCTTTGAGCCAACTTTCATGTCAGGGGATGACAAGCCACAGTCATGAAAGTTTAGGATGGTTTTATATCAACATGTTTCAGATAAGGAACCCTCTTCCTGAGCTCTTCCTCCATCTCATCTATCTTTGCCCCCACAGTACGGGTGACCCTGTTCGCAAACGAGGCACAGAACTGGAGGAAGTCTCCGAAATTGTGAATTGTTCTGTAATCTTCCCTCAGGCTGTCCTCCATCTCCCTTACCAGGAGATAGCCGTTAAGCTCCACCTCTGCCCTGATGTGATGCGCCTCAGGGGTAAGCACTATCATACGGATGTCCTTGATATGCTCAACCAGGGGAAGGTGCTCTATCTCCCGCCGCACCTCAGCCTGCAGCTCCTCAGGCGATGCCTTTTCGATGAGATACAGGAGATTTTCCCTGATGAGCACAATGGCAATAATTGCCAGTACGATGCCTACAATAATGGAGCCTATTGAGTCCCAGTAAGGCTCACCTGTCCACTTGGTAAGGGCAATGGCTGCGGCTGCCAGGAAGATACCAAATACAGCAGCCCCGTCTTCCATGAGAACCGCCAGGTTTGCAGTATCTCCCTCACGCTTCTCCTTAAGGGCAACAACAAATGAGTATCCCTCGGCAAACAGTGCGAACACCAGCACTGCCACGGTCCACATATTAATTTCAGGCATATGCGGATTAAGCAGGCCGTGGATTCCATGATAGATCGTAACCCCTGCACCCACAAAGAAGATACCGCACGCGGATATAAGTCCCCATACAAACCGTTCCTGACCCCTTCCAAATGGAAATTCCCTTGAAGGGCCAATCTCGCTTCTCCTGATTCCCACCCACAGCAGGGCCTGGTTGGCAGTATCTGCAAGGGAGTGGATCGCTTCTGCAAGCATGGCGGCACTGCCACCCATGAAGGCAACAACAAACTTCAGGACACACACAAGGGAATTTGCTGTAATTGCAACCTTGACTGATTTCATGTTTTTTTATTTGGTCTCTGTGGTTTTCTCTTTAACAGTTCCGGCCTGCGTCACAGGAGGCATCTTATGCCCTGGCTTCATGGAGTGCATGCCTCCAGAGCCGCCCATTGCCGCCCCATGCGGAGAACCAAAGCTGAATGAAGTGGAGGTAAACTTTCCTGTTTCAATCTCAATTTCCCTGCCGCCTCTCAACACGCGAAGCCTCGCCGTTTCTCCCAGTTTCTTGAAGAAAAGCTCTGTTTTGAGATCATTGATATCCCTTATCGGATGCCCGTCAAACTGAATAATGACATCGCCTGCCTTGACCCCACCCCGTGCAGCCGGGCTTCCTGGCATAACACCCTTTACTGTGAGGGTGTTGTTGTCGTCCACAAGGGATACGCCCAGCTTTGGAGACCCTTCCTGCTCTTCATCAGGCGGGAACAGGAAAAAATCACCTGCCTCAGGCACCATATCCTCCCCTGGATCATTGATAATTATGGAATACTCAATACCTGGCATACGCCGGGCAACACGTGAAGGTATTCCAAAGGCATAATCAATGTGCCCTGCCCCGGCTATCACCACCATTGAACGGTCAGGATGGGCCGTTAGCCATGAGCTTACACTTTCAGCCATTGTCTCGTCCCAACTGATCTGCGCCTGGAAGAAGTAATCAAAATTCCCAAGCATTGAGGCGGTGTGCTGATTAAATATACCGTGCAGATGCTCCCTGTACTGGCAGTTTGACATATCCATTTGAGAGGGAAGCGCTGCACGCTCTTCATCCGTAAGGGCATCAAGCCCTACCCGGGCGATCTTCTTGGATATTTCCTTGCGGAGATTCAGGGCAACGACAGGTATGTTATTTTCCCTGCAGTATGAGATTATCGGACGGTAAAGATGGTAATCAAACCCCCAGCGCTTGAAATACTCAGATTCCCTGAGAAATGTGCGCTCATCAATCTCTCCGGCAATGTATCTGTCAAGGGCCTTCTGATAGGGCCTCTGGAACATCTCCATTCCTACTCCAAGCTTTACCCCGCGCCTGTGAAGCAGTTTTATAATTTCAAGCTGTGCCTTGTGATGGCCCACCTTGTCATGCTGTTCACTTACATAGATCACCCGGTCGCCTGAGATGTAGCGCACTATCTTCTTGACGGGGAAAATATCCCTGGCGGCAACCGCTGCTATCCCCCGTTTGATCTCAAGCCTTATGCCGGAGACAGCAGGCTCAATATGCTTTTCAAGGATTTTTCCTTTACTGAACTTTAAAACACTGTACCTGCCGTAATGGGGCAATTTGGAAACAACGGCACGAAGCTCCTCTGAAGAGGAGGCAAGGACTGAACACACCACGCCGGGCTTTCCAAATGGCGATGATGATACTACAATGCTTACACCCTGCTCAGGTGGTTTGCGGTCTCCGGCAAGCATCTTCATGCCCTCTGAGGGAGAGCCAAGGATTACAAAGGCACCATCTTTAAACTCATCGTGCCTATGTCCCCCTGTCTTTTTCTCTTGAAATCCCCTTGAAGCCAGGAGATCAATAAGCGGGGTATAAAGCTCCCTCTCCTTGTCAGATACGGAATAGAATTTTCTGGAAGCCCCGAAAACCCGTGAAAGCACTGGTGGAAATTCGCCGGGATGCAGCTTACGCATAAGGTCAAAATCCGGATCAGCTACAACACCATAGGGCTTTGCAGGGACAGAGAAACTTATTTTGTTTACCTTTTTGTCTATCTCTATCTTCTTTTCAATGTCCCTTCCCGGAAGGGCTACCCGAAGGGGAAGTGTGAGAGTATAAGGCTGTGCAGTCCTCTGTGTCACAGTGAAAGAGAGCTTCTTTTTCCTGCCTGTTACATCTTCAATGCTAACCTTTGAGAACTCAAGATCCGGGACATCGGATCTCCTGAGCCACTGGGTGAAGAAAACATCAAGGTTATGTCTTGATTCATGTTCAAAGACCTTCTGGATATCTTTCCATGATGCCTCCCTGAAACTGTACTGGTTTACCAATTTCCTGATGCCCCTGTTAAATGCCCTTGACCCAAGTTCATTTTCAAGCATGTGGAATATCATTGAGACCTTGCCATAGCCCACAGCCCTCATCCTTTTGTCAGTGCCGGATAAAAAAGCGGAAACCGGCAGGGCATTATCCTCATGAATCCAGGACTGGTACTCTACAAGGGTCTGATGGCGCACGTCCACTCCCTCACCCTTCATTCGCCGGTACAGATTATCTGAGAGATAGGTGGTAAGCCCCTCACACCAGTTACCGCCCCGTGAGTCCACATAGACAGAGTTACCAAACCATGAATGGACAAACTCATGCCCAAGTGATGTGTCGGCGATAAAGGGAAGACGTGCCACCTGTCTTCCAAGAAGCGTATAGGTTGCCATTCCGTAACCTGTGGGAAGCACATTTTCCACCACGGCAAACCTTTTGAAGGGATATTCGGGGAGGATATCTGCATACAGATCAATATACTCCCTCATCCTTGACAAATAGCGCCCTGCAAGCTCTCTGTCTTCCGGAAAGAAGAAGGTCTCAACTGTAATGCCCCTGTGCTCCACTGAAGTCCTGTCATACCTTCCTGCCACCAGGGTTACTTCGCGGCGGGGATAGGGAAAATCAAACCGGAATATGGAAAACCGGCCTTCCTGAGCGGTTTCTATGTTATCTGCCTCAGAAATTACAGTCAGCCCCTCTGGAACCCTCACTGTCAGGTTATAGACCGCAAGCCCCTGAAACGCTGTGTACCATTTATCAAGCAGCGCTGCATTATGTGCAGACATGAAACTGGACATGCCAGGCTCTGCTGAAAACTGCCTTTTGAAATGTATCTCAAGCAGCCTGCTTGAATTAATGGGGCCAATATGCAGCATGCCATCAGACCCCAAAGCCCCGGACAGGTCATGGCCGTTCAACGTGACAGAAGCTACCTCAATGCCTGCAAGGGAAAAATCAAGGCGGCGCAGTTCAGGCACTGTGACAGCAGCCTTTCCGTCAAGTGAGAGGCTGTCAAAATTCAGGGTAACGTCAAGCTCAATTTCAGGCACCATAACATTGTTCGCCTCGGCCTTACCCGGGGTCATAACACAGACAAGGAGGGTTGAGAGCAGCAGGGTTGATATGAAAAGTTTCATGTTCTTTGCATCCTTTCGGCTTTGGAATAAAAATATACATCTACTCCTAAAGGGCATTTATTCCCCATCCCTTTCCTCAAGCCACCTGTTCACCCTTATTGTGCGAAATACGTCTGCAGGCCCAATGGTATGTGGTGTGAATTCAAGCCAAAGCCACGGTTTTTCATAAAGCTCTGGCCTTAAAAAAGAGATAAAATCAGGCCCTGGAGAAAAATCCGACAAAATTGCATTTATATCAGCCACCCCTACAGGCTGGATATTATCCGCCATAATCATCTCATCACTGTCAACATATGAGATGGAGATATCAAGCAACGGGCGGACAGTTACCATACGTCCATCACTTGTAATGCCTGCCATCACGGGCCAGAAACGCCTTGCAACAAACCCCTCAAACCACATTCCAGGCTCTATGGAATGATCAATCTTGTCTTCCATTACCGCAGGCTGCCAGGATTCAAACTTGAGACCACTTTGCGCCTGACACAGCTCCTCCACCTCCAGGCTGTTCTGCACACTGAGACGAAGCCACTCTTCATAGTCGGGCATGTCCTGTCGCATCAGGGAACGGCCTATCTCCACCGGTGCCCATACTGCGTGACACACGGTACATGACACACTGGATGCAGCCTCTACTGTATGTCCCGGTCTGGCAGAAAGACCGGATAACTCATGACAGGAAACGCATGTTACTGTTTCAGTGGCATTGTCAGACTCACAAGGTCCTTTTACGTGACAGTCACTACAGGTCATGCCCTTCTGCAAATGCACATCAGAGGTCATGTCGATCCACTCAACACCGTGGGTACGCTTTACATGACGGCCCTTTTCAAGCGGGGCACGGAAACCTGCAGGATAGTCCTTTTCAAACCGGCCATAATAATCCCACCCTGTAAAGTTACCGTAGTGGCAGGAAAGGCACTGGCTGTCATCAACCTCTTTCCTGAAGACATGATCAAAAGGGCTTGACTCCAGATTCAAATGACAGGCAGCACAGCCTGTCCCGCGCCTTGTGCCCTCATGCCCGTCTCCCTGGTACCACACATGGCACCTGAGACAGCGTTTTCTGAGCATGTCCCCAACAAGCCCCTGCAGGCTCCAGGGATACTTCTCCTTCCTTATTTCCTGTGGGGCAGGGATACTGGCTCCGCCCTGTCCTTTTGGGAAAAATGCCTTCCATACATACCCGATTTCATCACGGAGGGTGAAGTGATCTGACTCGGCTGCCCTCGTTACTCTCTCTTCGTGGCACTTGCCGCAAAAACGCTTCATGTTCTCAGGGGATGCTGGGTGACGCACCAGCCCCTTGTGGGCAGATTCCATTGAATGACTGGCTGCATCTCCCATGTGACAGGCAGTACAGCCGATATTGTGTGCCTTGTCAATCCGGACCCTGTGACATGCAGTACAGCCTCTGGTCTTGAACTGGTCCGGGCCATAGGGGGCGTCGCACGCACAAAGAATGCCTGCAAGAAGAAGCACAAAACACAACTTTATTAAGGTCATGGTGTTACACCTGTAGAGGTTCACCCGAACTGCCTGTTCATCTCGTCTCTGAAACAGTGTGCATAATCCTCAGGGTAATGACCGGTTATCCACCGCCCCTGGCGTTCACTAAAGGCACCGGGTGAGCGTGAATGCCTTGGCAGAAAGCAGTAGAACAGGCGCTGACCTGTGAGGCTGGAATCAAAACGCCTGGAGACTTCATAGCAGGTAATCATCTCCGCCCCCATGCCTGCAAGGGTCTTGACAGCCCGAAGAACTGCCCCATCAAGGGATGCCCTCATGGGGGTGTCAGCCTCAAGGATGTTTCCAACCTTCTTCTTTACCATGATCTGCACCTCACCCTGTGACCGCTGGGCCTTTGGCGCATGGAGCATGACATTTTCATCCTCCCACAGTATCAACGAGGCATCAAGATGATCCCTGCCATCAATCCGGCAATTGTTCTCTATTGCCCGATGGTATGCATCAAAAAAATCTGTGTTGTAAAACTCCTCATACCTTGCCACAAAATCTGCCACCTGATCCCCTATGGCATATGTTGGAATGTATGCATCCTGATTGCCTGCACCTGCGGCAGCCACAAACGGCGGGACAAGTGCAAACTGCTGATGAACCATCTGGTGTGATGCATGAAGCCTGTAACCAGAAGGGGAAAAATCATAGCCGTAGTTCCAGCCCCAGAGTGTTGCAGTATAAGGAAGTGGCTCACCGGCATCCCTGCGCCTGTTAACCTCATCAAGCACCTGGAAGCGAAGCTCTTCAAGCGCCAGAGGGTCATGGGCCAGAGGCTCCATTCGGCTGCTGCCATCAGGGCTCTTAAAAATTTCAAGGGCTAGGGCCATGTTCACATAAATGCGCTGGTAATACAATGCACGCAAACCTGACATATCTGACTGATCCACCACCTTGACACTGTATCGAACGGCATCATCTGCCATGTTTGCAGCAAAGTGGCCATAGGGAATATAGCTGTTTGCCCTGAGATACTCAAAAATATGGGTGCGCTCTCCTGAATGCCCATACTCTCCAACCACCGGGCTTGTTCCCTGTATGCCGGGCTTCAGCACCATTGCATGTTTATAGGAATCAGGCAGTGCAGGATTATTTGAAACGGTCTTGAACAGGCTGAAATTTCTTACAAAAGGGCGCATCTGACCGTTTTGACACTGCCGGTACCGCAACCCTGCAGGCTCTCCGTCCGGCCCATATTCAAAATCGCATGAACTCCTGGCAAGGGCCACCAGCACCTGAGAATCCCGGCTGTTCTGTGCAAGTGCCAACTGTAGCACCTCGGGAAGATCGCCTATTGTTATCTTCCTGCCGTCTCTCCCTGTGATACTCCCTGACATAAGCTCTGCCATGAATCCAGCGGGATCTTCGGCGCGCCTGTCTTCTGTAAAGGGGTTAAATGTGAAAAATCTGTCCTTTTCTGAGCACCTTTCAGCAGAGGCATCAAGGATGTAGGTACTGCCCCAGAACGGGAACGGATTTGCAATTTCCACCACGGCATCGGCCTGTTCCACAGAAACCGTTCCAGGTGGAAAATTGACATCATTGGTTATTACATTGCCATTTCCATCCGTGCCGAGTATGCCAGGCTTCGGTGTTTCCCTGCGAAGATTGATTACCTGATATGATGGCCTGTGTATTCCTATCTGGAAAAATCCATCAGGATGTACTGAAGTACGGGGTGGAGCATTGCTCACAGAACATGACCTCCTGACTTAACCTTGTAAAAATTATTACCTAAATTGAGCGTTTCAAAATCTGACAAATCATTTTTTCAATGAAATTCAGTAACTGTTCAGCGTATTGACGATAATTATGGTTAGTTATCACGGTGCGCAGTGCGCACCCTACTCCTTTCAATCTTGAGCTTTGAGCTATTTTCTCGTTAAGGTAGTATAGAGAGGATAACATGGCAACAAATCACCGCTCACATCTGCTCTAAAGGCAAGCCGCTTTATATACACAAGGCATGTGACATAAACCGCTGCTGCCAGAGTCTTGTACAGCAGATAGTACCCTGCACATTTTTCCTCCCTTGGCCTCTCCCCTTATAAAAAATAAAATCCTGCTCGCAATTTCAGCCAGTTATGACATCATAACTGAAGAAACTTTAATGGCATCAAGTTTGCTTTTCTCTGGGACATATCAAGAAACTCAAGCGCTAAACAGCTCATAAGAAGTCACCAGGGCAACAGTTTAGTGCTAAACAAGGGGTATCTATTCAGCGTAGTGAATGGTCTTGTTTTGGAGTGACTCTGAAGAATTTCGTAGTTTTTCTTGGCGAAGCGCAGCCAAAAAATCGCTTTTGTCTGAGCGAGGTGCGAGCGAGTTTTGCGATTTTGGCGAAGCAAGCCTTAGAAAAACAAGAAATTATTCGCCGGAACGGAAAAACAAGACCATTCACGAACCCACATTATCGTTAATACGCTGAACAGTTACAACAAGGGGAGACTTTCAACATGGTCACAAGATCAATCGCCATTGGCATCATCCTGCTATGCCTGCTTGCATACGGATTTCTGAACGGCCTCAGCCTTTCCCAGGTAATCAACCCGCAGTCCCTGGCCATAGTTTTTGGAGGCATGGCAGTGGTCCTGTGGGTAGGCTTTCCACAGGAGCGGGTGCGGGCAACCATTGACGCAATTGGCAAGAGCATGGCAATGAAGACCACACCGGAGGAGGACACCAGGGCAATCCTTCCCCAGGTGCTTGAACTTGCGGGTATTTACAGGCTGAAGGGGCCTCTTGCCCTGGAAAAGGCAATAAACAGGGTAAACCACGAATATCTTAAATTCGGTGCATCGCTAATTGCAGAAGGCTATGACAGGTGGTCACTGGTATCAGCGCTTGAGAGGGAGAGCGTCATTGCCCGGGGAGAGAGAAAGGCACAGATTCAACTTCTTACGACTCTCACCCGGCTTGCACCTGCCCTTGGCATGGCTGGCACCGTGGTAAGCCTCATGCATGTTATGCAGCACCTGGATACCTCGGAGCAGCTGGGTCCCTCCATGGGACTTGCGCTAAGCTCTACCCTTTACGGTATCCTGCTTGCCAATCTCTGTTTTTTGCCCCTGGCATCAAAACTGGAAGAACTCGCCCGCCGGGAGGTTTATGAACACTCCATGCTAACAGAGGCACTGTTGGGGCTTCAACAGGCAATGCACCCGCTTCGTATTGCTGAAAAACTGAATGCCTATGACATCTACTGCGAGATGAAAAAGGCAGAGACAGGTTTACAGGAACCAGCAGCAGGGCTTGAGGATACCACGCATAACCTGAAGCAGGGCGCAGGTTTTTAATTTCAGACTATTTACGGTTAAAACCTTGCCTCACCACAAGCTAACCATGCAAAAGAGAATGGAAAGAGAAAAAAGACCGTTTACACACATGAGATCGCTTGACAACCACTGGGACTCTGCGCCTGATGCAGGACATGACTCATGGGTACTCAGCCTGAGCGATCTGATGACACTGATGCTGATATTCTTTCTCATCTGGATGACCATCAGAATGACTGCTCTAAAGACCATACCTGACATAAAAACTCCTGTTAAGACAGCAGGACTTGAACCGGTGCGTGACCTTGAGAGCATATTCATGGAAATGGCACCGGTGGAAAAGAGAAAGGGCAATCTTATCATTGTACTGCAGGAGGACCTCACCTTCCCATCAGGAAGTGCTACGCTCACCCAACAGGGCAGGAGCATAATAAGCAGGGTTGCTGGCATTCTAAAGCACGAAACGGGTTATGAGCTTGAGATACTTGGGCATACAGACACCGTACCAATCAAAACTCATGGCAGATGGCATTCCAACCTGGAGCTATCCATGGCACGGGCAGCAGCCGTATTCACCGCGCTTGCAGAGTCAGGCATAAGCCCGGCACGTATGAAGGCACAGGGGCTTGGTGCCCTTTATCCTGTAACAGATGAAGACAACACTGTTTTTGGAGATGAGAGCAGACGGGTTGAGCTTGTGCTTAAACCTGCAGCAAGATAAGGAGCCTTGGCTTAACCCGAAAGGGCACGGCTTACTTGCGTTTCATGGGATTTAGGTGTTATCTTTTCCGGCATGGATACCCCTGACAGCAAAAATTACAACAAAAAAAAGAACACCCTCCTCTACAACATCATCTTTTTGGCAGCAGGGGCTGGCATTCTTATATTCCTCGCCCTTGCCCCTCCGGAATCTACTGTCAAACTGCCGCATGATGAAATTCATGAAAAATTCTTCTCAATGCACAAGAAGGAGGCAGAACAATTCTGCACCAGCTGCCACAACCCGGATGGAGACAAGCCGCTACCTGAAGGGCATCCACCAAAATACAGGTGCCTGTTCTGTCATAAACGGAAATAACGCCGGGTAATAGAGCGCTTGCTGTTAACTGGAAAGCGCCTTTACAAGCTGCTGCATGGAACTGGCAAAGGGGCCGGCAATCGTTACCTCTGCCATATCTTTCAGCACTGGCTCAGGATTTATCTCAACTATCCTTCCACCTATCTCATGAACTTCAAGGGGAATCAGTGCAGCAGGCATGACATTGCATGATGTGCCTGCCACTATAAGCACATCTGCCCTTCTGACAATCTGCTCAACCTGTCTCAGTGCGTCTGGCGGAATCGCCTCATCAAAAAACACCACGTCCGGTTTCATAATGGTGTTGCAGTAAGGGCAAAGCGGGGGAAGGCTGTCAGCGAACCGGTCAAGGGGAAATTTCCTGTTACAGTCAAGGCAGACCAGCCTGAACACTGTGCCATGAAACTCGATTACGTTACGGCTCCCTGCCTTCTGGTGAAGCCCATCGATATTCTGGGTTATAATGCCGGAAAGTAACCCCGCCTCCTCCATGCGGGCCATTGCCCTGTGCCCTGCATTTGGCTCTGCATCTACTATTTCAACCAGTTCCTGAAGCATGCGCCATACCTTTTCAGGATCACGCCTGAATGCGCCTAATGTGCCATATTCCATTGGATCAAACCTGGACCATAGCCCTGATGCACTCCGGAAATCAGGGATACCGCTCTCAACACTTACCCCTGCACCGGTAAAGGCATAGACATTTGAGGCTTCATGAATAAGCATGGCAGCATTGAGAATACTGTCTTCCCGTGACTCCCTCATGCTTCCTCCCTGTGCTCTGCAGGAGAAAGGGGCAGGATAAAATAAAAGTTATTTCCCTCCTCCGTGGGCTCGCAACCCACCTCTCCGCCATGTGCCTCAACCACCCGCCTTATAAAGGCAAGCCCATGCCCGGTGCCTGGAACACTGCTGTCATTATCAGCCCTCCAGCCGTCAATAAATATTTCCCTGCACTGTTCACTTGAAAGCGGCGGCCCTGTGGTAAAGACATTAAACTTGACACCCTTCATCCCCTTGACAGGGAAATCCTCAACCTCTTCACACCCGTAGGCAAGGGCCTTACGCCTCTTTCCGCTCTTTGTAATTATCTCACTGGTATATTTCAGGGCATTTGAAAACAGATTGGCATAGACCTGCGCCAGTAGCCCCACATCCACCATAAGCGGAAACTCCTGCTGATACATGTTATGGGGCCTGTCAACCTTAATGCCATGCGAGGCAAACCTACCTGCATAGAGCTCAAGCTGGGGCTGTATGATATCCTGCTCAACAAAGCACTTGCCTGGCTTTAGCACCAGATGCCCATACCTGAAGTGCTCCTCTCTGAACAGACTCTCAAGAAAAAGCGATATCTGGGTGTGCTGCTGCACAAGTTCGTGATGGCAATCCTCAAGCTCCCTCTGGATTTCCCTGTACCGGTATGTAAGGTGATTGCACGCATCTCCGCTGATGAGAGACAGACAGCCTGCAACCTCTGACCCTAGATCATCAAGTGCTGAGACCTTTTCTTTAAGCCGCCTGAAAAGATACCTGAAACGCATATTGGGTATAATGATGTTATGCCCAATATCCATTCCCAGGGCATTTACAAAACAGAGATGTTTCAAGTTCTGTACTGTCAATAGCCTCTTGTTCAGCTCGTAACCAATCCATCTGGCAAGCACCCGGAACAAGAGACGGTCTTCGTGAAACAGTCGTGATATGGGCCGAACCGCGAACATGCCAAGAATATTAAGACGGGACTCAAAAGGGTCGGAGTTGTGCAGATAGAAACAGAAATCATGGTCAGTGTCTTTTTGAGATCGCCAGGGGAGTTCCGCACGTTCGTTATTCCTAGGGGGACGGGAGAAGAGAGGAAATACCAGCATGTCCGAGGTTTCATAGGGCCTGCGGGAAGGAGGAAGAGACCTGCTCACAGGTTTATGAGGTTTAATCAGCCCATTTTTGGTGTCGCAGACCTTCACAAGTTCTTTTTCCCTGCAGCAGTAGAGGTAAAAAGAACCCTCCATACCCTTGGCAAGAAGGGGCGGAACAGAGCAGCAGAGACGGTACAGGTCACGAAGCCCGCCGCCGTACTGTGCCGCATTGCAGAAAGAATTCAGGATGTCGTTATGTTTTTTGGGAAAATGATTTTCAGAATATGCCTTGCTCTCTCTTTCAAGCAGGTGAATAAAAGGCAGGAGTTCATCAGAAACGGAAGGTTTTGTACTTGCAGGCATATAGTCCTCATAAAGAGACGTGGCAGTTTATCCTAACGGCACCTTTAAGTGAATAGTAAGCGCATGGACAAAAATAGTCAACAAGACAGGAAAGACGCCTTGCCCCCCTGCACTTCGAGCTCCCACAAAATAAAGTCCAATATAAGCAGATATGTTTTCCATAACCTCTATCCAGACCAATTCGTTTATTGATGTAACTGTTCAGCGTATTTACGATGATGCTATATTAAAAAGGTTGGTAAATGGTTCTTGTTTTTCCGTTCCAGTGAATAATTTCTTGTTTTTCTAAGGCTCGCTCCGACAAAATCGCGAAACTCGCTCGTACCTCGCTCAAACAGTAGCGATTTTTGGGCTGCGCTTCACCAAGAAAAACTACAAAATCATTCAGAGTCACTCCAAAACAAAAACCATTTACCACGCTGAATAGATACTTATTGATAATCAGCCTCATTTCCATATACTGAAAATAACAGGTTATGTCAGTCTATTTACTGAACATGGATACAGCAGTTCCGAAAATCAGAATACTTTGACACTGCCATCATAATTACAGATGAAGAGACTTCTACTATTTACCTCATTTTTACTGCTTTCCTGCATGGCTGCTGACTATGCTGCGGCTGCCCAGTCCATCAAGGGTGATGACAAAACATACGATGACATGTTCACCCGTGAGCTTAAAAACACCACAGACATAGCCACCAGGACGCGGCTTAATAGCGATGATGTCCCTGCCTTTGTAACAATCCTCTACAGAGATGAACTCTTAAAACTCGGGATCAACGATATTTTTGAGGCTCTATGTCTGGTGCCTGGTGTTGAGCCTTATATGGACAATTCCGGGGCACGACAGCTAATATTCAGGGGAGAAAAGGAGAAGGGCAAAGTCAAACTGCTCATAGATGGCATGGACGTAAACAATGCCCTGCGTGGCTCTGTTTACTACTATTACGACTTCCCCATTGAACTGATAGAGCGCATAGAGGTAATCCGGGGGCCCGGCGCGGTTCTTTACGGATCCGGCGCAATGAGCGGTGTAATTAACATTATTACCCGCACATCTGACCCTTGGAGTCGTTCATCGGCATTTGGATATGCTGCATCATACGATACATACCGGGGAGGGATGATATACAAACATGACTTCCACAACCTGAGCCTGGGAATAGACGGATATTACGACCAGACCAACCGACAAGTAAAGGCCGGACCTGATAAGGGAGGAAGTTATGGCAGGAGCAATGAGAATGGTAACTCATATTCTGTGGGAATGGTTGCTGAAAGTGGCGGGCTGAAATTTACAAGCAGATTCAAGCGTTCAAAAAGTGGCGTTGCGTTCGGGAGATTTTTCTATCTTGAGCCGGACCGCACCAGGGACGGGCTTATTAACTCCACTTTCCTGTCAGAACTCATGTACTCCAGGCCCCTGTCCGACACAATTTCATTCACTGCAAAGGGTGGTTACAGCTACTACAAGGAAACTGTTGACTCAATGGCAACCCCGCTTGAGCTTGGCGGCATGATTTTTGAAGTGGAATACTCGGAAGACAAAATATATGCCGACCTCTCAATAAAGGCCATGATGCCAGCACACAACCAGCTACTTGCCGGTTTCAGATTTGAAAACCATCAACAGCACAAAAACAGCTTCAGGGCATATCTTGTAAATGGCTCCGGAGAAAACCTGATGCCTGACCATGTAATAAAACCAAGGGTAGCCAGACATATAGGCACCTTCTATTTCAATGACCAGTATCACATAAATGACAGCATCGATATCTCCTTTGGGCTCCGTTACGACATCAATTCCGACGTGGATAACACCATCAATCCCAGGGCGGGCATAGTTTACCGCATTATGGAAAACCTGAACATGAAGGCAATGTACTCTCACTCCTACAGGATACCTTCATGGATAGAGCTGTACATGAATGTCCCGGTGCCATTCAGGGGCAAACCAGACATTTCATCTGAAAAATCAGACACCCTGGAGCTTGGGCTGATCTATAAAAATGGAGATAGCCATATTGGGTTCAATGCCTACTGGACCCAGATTAACGACATCATCTCTTACGACTCCTCTTCTATCACCTACAGCCAACATGGAAGACACACATTTGGAGGCGCAGAGCTGGCAATTAAGCAAAATTTTCAGGAAAATACCTCTCTTGATATGAATTTCTCATATGTGTACGGCGTTGATGCAGATAATGACAAGCTACCAGACACTGCCTCATGGCTTGGTAATGTCATTTTTTTGCATACTTTTGACTTTGGGCTTACATGTGGAACGCATCTCCGGTTTGCTACCAAGAGATTAAGGGAGACCGGCGACAGCCGAAACGACCTCAAAGGTTATGTGGTTCTCGACGAGACACTCACATACAGAATAGGGCCAGCAGAGTTTACAGCAGGGGTAAAAAACATACTTGACGACGATGTGCGGTACCCGGCTCCTCAAGATACATATCCTAAAGACTATCCCAGGCCAGGCCGTACCTACATGTTCAGGATATCCTACGACTTCTGATGCAGATTATAAACCATAAAATATGCCATAAGATATGGCTTTCCCTTCTATTCTTTTGCCTGAGTCTGCCTGTGTCTTCAGGTAATGCCAGCCTGCTCAGGCAAGACCTGCTTAGAATTCATGCCTCTATTATGCCCAAGACAGTATTCATGGATTACGATTTCAAGAAGAGGCTCGTGAATGGAAAAATTGCCATTTGCATCCTGAGCAAACAGAATGACATACCGCAGGCAAGGGAACTGGCACGCTATATTAACAAACTATACAGCAACGGCATAAATGGTTTTAAGATCACCACCAATGTTGTTTCTTATCAAAAATTCATTAAATCTTCCTGCCCAGGAGCCACAATTTTCTACATCCTTCCTGCCGGAAGACATATCATGGAACAGGCCATTAACAAGATAGGAAAATCCGGCATTATCTTTACCTACTCACCCCGCTATCTGAAATATGGCGCCCATGTATCACTGAAAATCAAGTACAGGGTTAAACCGGTGATCAACCTGAAAGCCCTGAAGAAAAGTGGTATTTCCCTAAGACCAGCCTTACTTAGAATTTCTGACCTATATTCCCCTGACAGGAAATTATGAAAGCACTCGGGACACTACCCTATAGAAATTCTCTGGTATTCACCACCACCATCTGGCTTACCGCTGCTTCAATAGTGATAGTTCTGTTTCTAGGCGTGTTAAATACCCGGTTTATCCAGGCAGAGTACAGACAGATGGAAGAACAAAAGATTGCCACCATGATGAGTGATGCCCTTAAACTCCTGGGCATAAACTTAAGTTACGGATTTGAAAAGGCTATCAATGAGACAGGAAAGGCAATACTTGCGAATGATTACATCATAGCAGTACGTATCAGAGATGAACTTAAGGGTAAAGAGTATAAGTTTTCAAAGACAGGCAGTTCAGACATATCCGGAGACCTGGTAGAGGAAAAATCTATTATAGACCCTGCAACCGGACAAAAAATCGGGCTGCTCACGCTTATATGCTCCCGTTCCCGTTACAGGGAAATGATGATTCAGTATTACAGCAACCTTGCAATGGTCATGCTCATCTACCTCTGTTCTGTTGCTCTGCTTGTGCGCTTCATATACAAACGACTGTCGCCTTTAAGACAACTTGCAGAGGCAATGCAGAAATTTTCTCCGGATGAAGGAAAATTTGATTTTCCCGACTATCTGAAAAGTTCCGATCAGAAAGACGAGATTGCTGCGATCACAAGGGCGTTCAGGGCCATGATGAATAATATTATGGAATACTCCAAACGCCTTGAAGAACTTAACCGGGAACTCCAGAGATCCCATGATGAGCTTGAACTCAAAGTTCGAATAAGAACCGAGGAACTGAAGGACAAACAGATGCAGCTTGCACACGCAGGACGGCTTGCCGCCCTTGGAGAACTGGCTGCAGGTGTTGCCCATGAACTTGGTCAGCCCCTTCAGATAATCAAGAGTGCTGCCCTTATAATCTGTGAAGAACTGGAAGCCGGCACATTTGAGCCAGAAGAGATGGCGCCAATTGCAGCCAAAATAACCCATCAGGTTGACAGGGCCTTTTCCATAATATCCAGCATGAGGAAATTTGTCAGACAAAATGGACATAGGCATGCGGCCTGTGCCTCTAATCTTTCAGAGGCACTTGAGGATGCATTGAGTTTTTTCAGGACACAGTTCAGACAGCATGGCATAACGCTTGACGTGCAAGTGGAAGAAAATCTTCCTAGGGCAGCCATTGACTCACAGAAATTTCAGCAGATAGTAGTAAACCTCCTGTCAAATGCCCGATTTGCTGTTGACAAAAAAGCTGGCGTGAAATCAGACAGTGCCGATAAGAAATTTGAGAAAACAATTTCTGTAAAACTTAAACGATACAACCATCAAAAGGAAAGCATAGTGCTGAAGGTTACGGATAATGGCATAGGTATGAATGCCCTGGAACAGGAACGCTGTCTTGAACCTTTCTTCACCACCAAGGAGCCGGATGAAGGTACAGGCCTTGGTCTTTCAATAGCCTATAGCATAGCAAGGGAGTACGGTGCCATCCTTGAGTTTGAAACTGAAAAGGGGAGAGGAACCACCTTCAGCCTGATTATGAAAACAGCTTCTGGCATGGGAGAAATCACGTAATGAACAAAATTTCTTTACAGGACTCCGGTACAGAAAACAAGGTGATGCTGGTTGATGATGAACCACAAGTTACCGAACTCCTGTCCTTTGCGCTGCGAAAGGAACCCTACCAGGTTATTACCGCAAACTCAGGTCCCCATGCCCTGGAACTCTTCGGACAGCGCCCTGCTGACGTAGTTGTTACAGATGTAAGAATGCCGGGCATGGACGGCCTTGAACTCTCAAGAAGAATACTGGAAGAGTACCCTCATACACAGATAATTGTCATCACCGCCCACGGTGACATAAATACGGCGGTTGAGGCAATGAAACTCGGGGCGTCTGATTTCCTGCAGAAACCTGTACATAACACTGAACTGAGGATGAGCATTGCATCTGCCCTTGGCAAATTGAAACTCAGGAGAAAACTGGCCTCAACAAACAGGGCTCTCAGGGAGGAACGGGAACTCCTTGCAATCACCATTGGTTCCATCAGGGAAGGCCTGATCACTATCGATATGGAGGGTAAAATAACCGTTATGAACGATATGGCCGCCCAACTGACCGCATGGCCCAGAGAAGAGGCAATTGGGAAACCGCTGTGCAATGTCTTTAATGTAAGCTGCTTAAGGACGGAATCTGGTGATGATATAACGGTTCCGCAGTTATTGAAACACGAAAAAAAGGTTGAACAAAACGCAGAGGCAAAACTCCATCCAAGGAACATCAGCAGGGTTCTGGACATAATGCTTTCTGTATCTCCACTGCTTACTCCTGAGGGAAGGACAAGGGGCACTGTAATCATATTCAGGGATATCACAGCCGAGAAAGAAGAAAAAGAACGGGCGCGTCTTGCTGCCATTGAACGGGAGCAGATGCAGAAACAGATTCAGCGGGCACAGAAGATGGAGGCCATAGGAACCATGGCTGGCGGTGTAGCCCATGACCTCAATAACATACTTTCCGGTATTCTCAGTTATCCTGAACTCCTTCTGCTTGATCTCCCCAGGGACAGCAAATTCAGGAAACCTCTTGAGACTATACGGGACGCAGGCCAGCGTGCCGCTGACATAGTGGCAGACCTTCTTACCCTTGCGCGTGGTGCCGCAGCGGAAAAGGAGCCACAGAACCTTAACAGACTGATTGAAGATTATCTCCATACCCCTGAAATAAGGGTCCATAAGGCATCGCGGCCTGAAATTGAAATCCAAACAAGACTTGCAGATGACCTCTTTGCAGTTGAATGTTCCCCGATTCACATCAGGAAATGCCTGCTTAACCTCATAATCAATGCATTCGAGGCAATGGGACAGCAGGGAACCATAACCATTTCTACAGAAAATCGATACCTGGACAGGCCCCTTAAGGGTTATGACAATGTCCGCCAGGGTGAATACGTGGTGCTCTCAGTGGCAGACACCGGTTCCGGAATTTCCAAGCAGGATCTGGAACACATCTTTGAACCCTTTTACACCAAGAAAATCATGGGAAGAAGCGGGACAGGCCTGGGCCTTGCCGTGGTGTGGAATACCATGCAGGATCACAATGGCTACATTGATGTGACCAGCGGGGACACAGGCACCTGCTTCGAGCTCTACTTCCATGCCTCAAGGGACCTTGCAGTTGAGGAATGCAGAAAGGATATAGATACACTTTTCACAGGAAATGGCGAAAAGATACTGGTAGTGGATGATGAAGAGGCACAGCGTCAGATAGCCTGTGACCTGCTTGAAAGGCTTGGATACAATCCGGTGGCTGTTGCAAGCGGTGAAGAGGCTGTAGAATATATGAAAAAAAGCCGCGCTGATCTGCTTCTGCTGGACATGATAATGACACCTGGCATAAACGGTCGGGAGACCTATGAACGAATCGGGGAAATACATCCAGCGCAACGTGCCATAATAGCAAGTGGATTCTCCGCTACTGATGAGGTCAAGCGTGCACAGGAGCTTGGTGCAGGTCGATTTATCAAAAAACCCTACACCCTTACCCTGCTGGCAGAGGCTGTTCATCAGGAACTTGCAAGGTGATAAACAGCTAATACTCTCAGTTTGTCCTAAATCTACGCAACTGTTCAGCGCATTAATGGTGATGGAGGTTCGAGAAGGGTCTTGTTTTTCCGTAATAAGACCCTTCACTACGCTGAATAAAAACTACTTTCTTTTGCCTCCGCGAGGTCAAATTCCACAAGTTTCAGACTCATCCCCAAGGTGCGTACCTTGTCAGCGAATTCTTCAAGCAGCCTTGTCACTTCTTCTTTTTGTTCATCTTCATGGAAAAGATACAGAGATACCATGTTGTGTGGAATAACCGGCCTGCCATGAGCTCCTTTTTTATCGTTATCCAGTCGCTCAAGTACCTTAAGAGCAGTATCAGCGTCCTTATAGCGTTCCTCAGGATTACGACGACAGCAAGTCTTGATGAATTCTGCAAGCCCCGGAGGAGTTTCCTTCACAAATTCTCTAGGATCAGGGATATCCTTATTAAGATGCATTTCCCTCAGTGCTGCAAGGTCATCATCAAGGTATGGAAGCCTTCCTGTAAGCAGGTGGAATGCAGTAATACCAAGACCGTAGAGGTCAGTGCGACCATCAACGGGATAGGATTCAATCTGTTCCGGTGACATGTACTGCAGGGTCCCTTCCATTTCGATGTGTTCACTTCCAAAGGGGCATGCAAGGCCGAAATCTATAATCTTGACAGTGCCGTTCTTCAGCATGAAAAGGTTATCCGGTTTTATATCCTGATGAACTATTGATCTTTTATGAGCATAGGCAAGTCCACTGCAGACCTGACGAATAATGTCTATAACCTCCGGCACACTGAACCTGCCTTTTTTCTTGATCATAATATCCAGCGGCAATCCATCCAGGTATTCCATTATAATAAACAGCATGTTGAATCTGTATTCCACATCATAAATATTGATGATATTCTTATGCTGCATTTTTGCTATTATTTTTGCTTCATCAACAAATCGCTGGCAAAATTCTTCATCCAGGGCCATTTCATGATGCAGAAGTTTGATGGCAACATCCCTACCAAGGCTCATGTGATGTCCATGGTATACAGTTGCCCATGCCCCGGAGCCTATCTTGTGATCAATCTTGTATTTACCAATTGCAAGGTCTGCCAGTACGCCATCGGATTCAAGCCTTTCGCACGCAAAAGAGATGAAAAATTCTCTTAATTCATATTGTTCTTCAATAAGCAGGGTGAAACAGTTCCTGGAAAGCCTCCACATCTGGGAATGAGTAGCCGCAACAATATTTGCCGGTCGTGGTTCATCTGTAAGCAGAGCCATCACACCTACCATGTCACCTTTTCGTCTAGTTGCCTGCAGAATAGGTTCGCCATCCTTCTCCACAATAATGTAGCATCCCCCACTTTCAATAAAATAGACCCCATCTCCCTTAACACCCTGGGTCATGATCTTGTCTCCTTCATGAAAGGTAACGGGAGCCAGATGGCTAAGGACGGCCCAGATGGTGTTGTGTGGCAGAAGCTGAAAAAATTTAAGGGACATGAAGAAATCCATCTGCTCCATGATTTGAAGTATTCTTGCATCAGTCAGGAACATTTCCTTGTCAAGCTCAAGGGGATGGATATTTACCTGAAGGATGAAATTACCTGGGTTATCCGACTGTTGGCAGGATATTATGACTCCCTCCTGCATATCCCAACGTTTGTTTTCAAAATCGTAAATATGGATGGTGGTTTCTGTAGGCAATTTCGACAGTGAATAATCGGTTTTAAGAACCATTTCCGAACTTGTCATACTATCGATACCAACAACCCTGCCGATGGTCTTCCCTGATATTTCGCTTTGCAGAACGAGAACCGCAAGCCCTGAATTGCTATTTTCTGAATTGGAAACCAATTTTTCAACCTTTGCAATTTTATAACATATTGATTTAAAGATAAAAACAAGCCACAACCTGAAAGTTTCGATTCTTTGCCTTGTGATAAAGGTTAGGAAAAGAAGGAGGACAAAAATGGGATGATGGACGATAAGGAACAGGTTCCGGGTAATCAATTCTTCAGAGGTGATTTTTTTATTTCACCTTGAAATTATATTTAGGCCACCATCTGCTTCTTGTCAATGAAAGGCACAGCATCAACAAACTCCATCTGTGAAGCATATTTAAGGATAACAATCCGTATTGTTCCAGCGTAGTGGACGGTGTTGTTTGGAGTCACTCCAAAACAAGACCAATTATCAAGCTGAATAGATACACACAAAAAACCGTTTTAAGCATCTGCCAAAAGTGCCGATAACAAAAACAGTCATTTTAAGGCATTCATAAACACAGCAGGTGCTGTGCGCACCAAAAAGGAGGATTACACAATGATTTTTATCAAAAAAATACCCGCCAGCCTTACAGCTATGATATTTTTCTGTACTTTATTTGCACTTGGCACCTCGGGATATGCAGACTGCCGCTCAGTCACCAAGGATAAGGCAGAGGCAACTGCCAGATATATTGCAGACGTTATTGTTGCCGGACGGGGCATTGTTGCTGCCAACCAGGGACTTATAAACGACCCTGAAAAGGGTGATAAGGGTTTTACACCTGAGAAGGTGGCTGAACAGATCAGAGCAAAATTCAAGGATATGACAGGCAAGGATATCAGTGAGCTGCCTCCGGAGATCCGTGGGACAGTAGAACAGGTAATAAATGCTGCCAAGATGAGTGTTCAGATGAACCAGGCCAGGATCAACCAGAAGGGCAAAGGTTTCAAGGGCTATATTCCTGCAGTTTTCGGCAGAGAAACAGGCCAGATACTCAAAGGCAAATGCAATATATTCATTAAACAGACTACGTTCAAATACCGTAATGCCTACAACCAGCCTGACCCCTTTGAAAAAAAGGTACTGGAAAAATTTGAACAGCCTGGTTACCCCAAGGGCCAGGGTTTTGGTGAATTTACAGGTAATGACTACAGGTATCTCAGGCCAATCTACATAAAGAAGGCATGCCTGAAATGCCACGGTGAGCCCAAGGGAAGTATTGATCCGGCAGGAAGAAAACGGGAAGGTTACAAGGTTGGCGACCTGCGAGGGGCAATAAGTGTTCAATTTCCTGTAAAATAGTTCAGGGCCCGCACACACTTAATCCTGGATTGAACCATTTAATTTCGCTGAAAAAACAATTTTCCACATTTTGAAACGCTCAATCTAGTTCTGAAAATATGCCCATATTCAGGAGAGGCAATAATGAAGATTAAACAATGCTCCAGGCTCACCTCTCTTTCAATCAAGTACAAGGTGATCGTACCTGTTGTAATAATGCTGATCCTTTCAAGCCTGGTAGCCGGGATTACTGTTTACAACAGCATCACCAGATCGGATGAACGTGAAATCAGACAGACCCTGGAAGGTATCGAAGAGGTTGTGGCCAAAAAGATCAGTGAGTCAGAGACCGCAGCAGGCATGCTGACTGACAACATTGCCCATAACAACGATGTTCAATTCAGTGTTGCCCTGAAGGATCCAGGCTTGCTTGAACAAAACAGTGCCCCCATTGTTAAAACCCTTGAAAAGGGTTCTTTTCTAAAGGGATATTTTGACTTTACTGATGCCACAGGTACCGTCATTTATGCCAGTGATCAGACGTGGCTAAACTCCCAAAATATCGCCTCATCCCGGCCGCTAATTGAGAAAGTCATCAAAGAGCATAAAAAAGTCACCGGAATTGAATCCGGGCCTGACGGCATCTATGTCAGGGCAATCTCTCCGGTGATTTATAATGGCCAGTATGCCGGTGCAGTGGAATTTAATGTTACACTAAAAAGCATCTTTCATAAGATAACAGATGGATCTGGTAACCTTGAGATAGCCCTGATGCTTCCCTCAGATACAGTTAAAGGAAAACATCCGGACAAGAATTTCCTTAAAGCCGGCAACAAAGTTATTGCCTACCAGACCAATGCAAGCCTGTTCCAGCCACTGACATCAATTCTTGGCAGCGGAACAAACCTGACGGACCTTAAAAACGGGACAGTAATCTTCCACTTCTTTCCCATTTCAATAATGGGAATCAACGGGCCGGTTCAAGGTATACTTGCCTATGACAGCAAGGCCCGCACACAGGCAGTCACTGATGCCATGAAAAAGCTCTGGATTATTCTTGGCATCAGCACCCTTATTGTTGCAGTGGCAATGATATTTTTCCTTTCCCACATCATTGCACCGGTACGAGAGCTTGTAAACAGCATGAAGTCCCTGTCACGTGGTAACTTCACCAAGGCAGTACCCCAAATGGCATGTGATGAACTTGGAACCCTGGGGCGCCTTAGCAACAATATCCTTTTCAGTTTTGGACAGCTCATTCGAACCATCCAGGAAGATGCATCCAATCTCACCACTGCTGCAGGTTTCATCAAGGCATCGGGGAGTAAATTCAAAGATGGTATCAAAGAACTTGACAGTGAATCCGATGAACTGGCAATCAAATCGGAAATGGTCTCACAGCACTTTCAGAATACTTCTAACGCCATTGAAGACCTGACCACTGCAAGCTCCGAGATTGCCTCCAGCGTTGCAAACAGTGCAGCAAAGGCCTCTGAAACCCTTGAAGTTACGAGATTAGCAAACGACATCATCAAAAACCTGGGAGAACACTCCCAGAAGATTGGGCAGATTGTAGAGGTAATTGACGCAGTTGCCAAACAGACCAATCTCCTTGCCCTTAACGCAACCATCGAGGCAGCAAGGGCTGGCGAGGCCGGAAAGGGATTTGCCGTTGTTGCCAATGAGGTAAAGGAGTTGGCCAAGCAGACAGGCAGTGCCACTGAAGAAATCGCCAGGATGATAGATATGATTCAAGCCGATGCATCACAGGCGATAAAGGCAATGGAGGATATTGATGCCAAGATGGAGAGCGTCACAGACATGACCAACACCATTGCAAGCGCTACAGAAGAGCAGACAGCAACAATATCTGAAATAAGCAGCACCCTGGATGCAGGATTCCAGGACGTCTTGAGCATGGCAGAGATGGCTGAGTCCATGAAGGAGGCAACGCTGAGATTCTCTGAGAATGTAGCCAACACATCAGGCTCACAGGAGGCCATAGTAGAGCTGGCAGAGGAACTTCAGCTTGTTGCCCGCCATTTCAGTGTATCTGATCAGGCCATTCAAGATGCCAGTGCAGATGCTGACCCAAAGGTCAAACTTCTGAGCATCACACTGCAACATTTCAGTTGGAAACAGACACTTACCCTTGCAATACTTTCCGGAACCCGTATTGATATAGAGCATGATCCCTCCAGATGCGCTGTTGGCAAGTTTGTTGCTGACCGTATCTCAGCAGGTTCCCTGACAGAACAGGAACTCATGCGAAAAATTGACGAAAAACATAAGGAACTACACAGAATAGGAAAGCTTGTGACAGAGAGACTGGAACAAGACAAACAGGCAGAGGCCCGATTTATCTTGAATCAACAACTAAACCCGCTTTTTGGTGACATGCTTGAGTTAATGGAAAAGGCCAAGGGCATCAGCATGCAAGAGCCTGGCAGGAGTAATGGTAAACAATCTCAATCCTGATCTTGATCCAACATAGCAAGGCCACAAAAAAACAACCAAAAAACAACCATTGTTATGTGTCATAACAATGGTTGTTTTTTATTTTGTATCTACTATCAGGTCAGCGCATCTGCTGTATTGTAGAGGACAGAAGTACAGTAAGGACGCCTCCCCCCTCTCCCTTCCATCTGATATATGTAGCTACGTTGCGTGAAAACCCTTCTCATTATGGGAACCCATCCTGATTCATCTCGGGCAAAAATACACAGTCATACGTGTATCCCGAAAAACTGGATAGAGCACAGTGAAAACCAATAAAGGATGAGATTTAAACGACGGTTAGACGCGAATTAATATTTCTGTAAAAAATTGGAAATGAAACTGAAAAAATAATCCCCCTGCTGGCACAAAGAAGGATGGAGGTGGGTATGTTGGTCGTCTTTGTTGGAGGTGGTACAGAGGGACCAGCAAGGGGAAATTTGTATTTTTATTATGTAATTATGTTACAGTATCAACTTTTCAGTGTCAACCCTAAATATAGATTTTTATAAAATAAAAGATTAAAAATTCCTTTTTATAAAACATCAAATGACCATTTGGCTATATATTCCTACTACTGACTTAATTTGGCCACAACAAGAACAATTAAAGAGTTAGGTATCTGCTTTATCTTTCAATCTTATTATACTTATCGGCATATACATAAAAAGCTTAAAAATTTCGTAACTATTAAGCATATTCAAAATAATTATGATTGGTGAATGGTTTTGTTTTTCCGTTCCAGCGAATAATTTCTTGTTTTTCTAAGGCTAGCTACTGTTTTTCTAAGGCTCGCTACGCCAAAATCGCAAAACTCGCTCGTACCTTGCTCACACAGACGCGATTCCATGGCTGCGTCTCTCCAGAAAAACTACGAAATTCTTCAGAGTCACTCCTAAACAAGTCCGTTCACTACGTTAAACAGATACAAAATTTCTTAATTAGTTGGATCCAAATTATTATAAAGGGGAACCAAAATCAATCTCTATGAAGAGACTTTAAAAACAAGAACTCATACCAGAACTGAATGAGAGGCGATGATTGCCTGAGCCAGGTCTTTCATCTTTATACGCTGCTTACGACTCTCCTTCTGCATCATCCGCATAGCGTCATCTTCGTGAATTGAAAGATGCCGCATCAGAATACCCTTTGCCTTTTCAATGAGTTTTCTTGCCTCCAGCTCTTCTGTGAGGTTTTCCACCACTCCCTCTAGGGCGTTAATGGTCTGAGCGGTATTATGGGCTAGTTCAATGGCTGGGACTATATCATCTACATGCACCGGCTTTACAAGATATCCCAGCACCCCGCAGCTCTTGGCCTTCTGAACCAACTGCTGCTCTGCATAAGCAGTGACCAGGATAATTGGAATAAGGCCATCACGGGATTCACTACCATTAATTATTCTGGCAGCATTTATGCCATCCATACGCGGCATTTTGATATCCATGAGTATAAGGTCGGGCCTGAGAGATGATGCCATCTCAACAGCTTCCATACCGTCATGTGCCACCCCCACAACACTGTAGCCTGCATCTTTCAGGATCAGCTTGAAACTCTTGACAACAGACTGGTCATCATCGGCTATGAGGATTTTCATGGGTAACTGAACCTGGCTCCATCTAAAAAGTTAAATCCACAGACAGGAGACAATTATTCCGCAGGCGAAAACAAAACACTGCATTGGAAAGCTTGTAACAACGGCATATATCAAAGGTTACTGTTTAGTGCTGTTACAGAAGGTTATTTATATCAGGTTTGTGAATAAAAACGAAAAAATAATATTTTTTGATTCGAGAGAGAAAAAGCCCGACCTTGCCACATTCAAACAAGACAAAAAAATGGCTGGGGGACTAGGATTCGAACCTAGACTAATAGATCCAGAGTCTACCGTCCTGCCGTTAGACGATCCCCCAGCATTTCAAGATTATGTCTTATATAAATTCCACTAAAACAGTTGTCAAGATGAATTTACAATCTTAATCCTGTGCATGGTGTTGCCCGCCATGGATTTGCAGGGTAGTTTCACCCACATGAACATCACCAGACTATTACCATGGCTGACAAGACCAAGCCGCTATCTTGGCACAGAGATAAACTCCAGGCACAGGCCCTGGGATGAGGCTGCAGTCCGGACCGCTCTTGTATTCCCGGACCTTTACGAGATAGGTATGTCACACCTGGGGCTGCAGATCCTGTATGGCATACTGAATGACCAGGAATGGTGTCTTGCTGACAGGGCCTACTGCCCGGACAGTAACCTTGAAAGGCTTATGCGGGAACATAAAATCCCTGCCTGGGGAATTGAATCCCGAAGGCCCCTGGGGGATTTTGACATAGTGGCATTTACACTGCCCTATGAGCTCTGCTACGTAAACATACTTACCATCCTTGATCTTGCCGGCATCCCGCTTACCGCGTCCGAACGGAAACAGAGCAGTACCCCGCTTATACTTGGCGGGGGAAGCTGTGCGCTTAATCCTGAGCCGGTAGCGGATTTTTTTGATGCCATACTTTGCGGAGACGGCGAAGAGGCAATCATAGAGATTAATGCCTGTGTAAAGGATTGGAAGGAAAACGGCTCTCGCTCAAAGAGAGAACTTCTTGAAGCCCTGTCTCAAATCCAGGGCGTATATATACCCTCGTTTTTCAGGACCGAGCACACCGAAACAGGTTTTGTCTTTGCCGTACCGGAACACCCCAAGGCAGCAACTGTAAGACGTAGAATCGCTCCCCGTCTGCATGAGCACCCCGGCGTTCACAGACCGATTGTTCCCTTTACCCAGATTGTCCATGACAGGCTTGGCATTGAAATAGCCAGGGGATGCACCCGCGGATGCCGTTTCTGCCAGGCAGGTATTATATATAGGCCGGTCAGGGAGAGGCCTCCAGTCCAAGTACTTGAAACCGCAGCAAGAGAACTTGAGGCAACAGGCTGGGATGAACTATCCCTGCTCTCCCTGAGCACCGGAGACTACACATGCCTGAACAGTCTCATCCATGAACTTATGAAAAAACAGAGGGAGCAGCATGTCTCCATATCGCTTCCCTCCCTCAGGGTAGGCACACTTACCCCTGAAATCATGGAAGAGATTAGAAGCGTTCGTAAAACCGGCTTTACCCTTGCACCAGAGGCTGGAAGCGACCGGTTAAGACGGGTAATAAACAAGGGAATAACAGAAGATGACCTGCTTGAGACTGCAGCCCTTGCCTATTCCTATGGCTGGAGTCACATGAAGCTCTATTTCATGACAGGGCTTCCCACAGAGACCATGGAAGACGTGGAGGCAATTGCAGCCCTTGCCCGCAGGGTATGGGAACAGGGAAAGGATGCAGGAAGGCCGGGCAAAAGGCAGGTCACTGTCAGCATCGGGACATTTGTGCCCAAGCCACACACACCATTTCAATGGGAGCCGCAGATTGATGTTGATGCATCCAAAAGACGTATCAACGCCATTCGGGACATGCTGAAGGGCAAGGCGTTCCGGGTCAAATGGCATGAACCCGCGCAGAGTTTTCTTGAGGGTGTATTTTCAAGGGGAGACAGGCGGCTTTCAAAGATAATTTTAAGGGCATGGCAAAAGGGGGCAAGGCTTGATGCCTGGACAGACTGCATGAAGCCAGGGCTTTATATCGAAGCTGCAACAGAGGAAGGCATAGACCTTTCGGTATATCTTGGTCCAAGGACCCTCAACCAGCCCCTTTCCTGGGAACATATTTCCTCAGGCGTAAAGACTGAATACCTGCTGAAGGAACGGGAAAAGGCATGGAAGGAGATATATACTACGGACTGCAGGCGAGGCAAATGCCACCTTTGCGGTGTGTGTGATTTCAAAGAGATAAAACCTGTAACTTTCAAGGAACCGGAAGCAAAAGGTCAGGACTATACTGCGGCATTAAAGACTGCATCAAAGGCGAATGAAACGAAAAAGACATCCCGGCCACAGTCCATACCCCACAAGGAGCAGCAAGATCAAGCAGCAAGATTTTTCTGCAGGATAACCTACTGCAAGATAGATGATGCAAGATTTCTGGGACATCTTGAGATGGTGCACGCCTTTCACAGGGCTGCCAGGCGGGCTGGTATTCCAGTCACCTACTCAAAGGGCTTTCACCCCATGCCACGGGTCGCCTTTGGACAACCCCTGTCCCTGGGAATGGAAAGCCTTGAGGAGTTTGCAGTGCTTGAACTTGACAGGGAGATCACTCCTGACCAGGTCCGGACTGCCCTGAACCGATCACTTCCAAAAGGCATCAGGGTAACTGATGCCTCAGGCTCAGACCACAAATTCAGGATACAAGAACCTGAATCTGCCCGTTATCTTATACTGCTCCCGGGCATTGCATCAGAAGAGATAATGGATGCCCTTGCAAGATTTCAAAACAGCGATACCTGGCCGGTGGAACGGGAAAGAAAGGGTAAAAAACGGATAATAGATGCAAAGAAACAGGTAAAATCCATCACTATCCACGACATTTCAAATGGCAATCATTGCCAGGAAGTTCAGGATATAGGCATAGCAGAGACTGAATGGATAAAGTCACGCATTGACGAGGCGTCAACAGCAGCAAATACCCTCCTAATCCTTCAAACCAGGAAAGTTGAAGGCGCAGGGCTTAAACCCCAGGAGATTGCAGCCTCGGCAAGCGGCTGCTGTGAAGGCATGAAGCCCACTGAACTGTTCAGGGTTATGAATGTACTCAAGATATAATGCACTCAAGGTACGTCTCCGTACTTGACCACTTCCTGTCCAGGCTATATCGTATATACAAGAAATACAAAAACTGTTATTGTTTGCATAAATTAAAAAGCGGAGAGCCAATCAATGACAACACAAATGATTATAAGGTTAGATACAGAACTCAAAGAGAGAGTAGCAATGCTTGCGAAGCAGGAGGGAAAAAATCTCAGCGAGCTTGTCAGAGATTTGCTTGAAAAATATACCCGGGAGCGGGATATTCACTCTCATATTAATAATCTATGGAAAAAAATAGGCCAAAACTTGCAGCAGAACAACGTATCAGAATCAGACATTGATAAGGTAATCAGGCAAGTTAGGTCTGACAATGCGTAAAGTTGTCATAGATACAAATGTTTTTATATCGTCATTCTTTGGTGGTATTCCCCGGAAAATAATCAACCTGTGGAGAGATGGTAAAATAACCCTATGCCTGTCTCAACCTATTATAGAAGAATACATCAATGTATTGAACAGAATGAGTGTAAACGAAAAGGAGATTAAAAATCTGACAAATCTATTTGCTCAAGGCCACAATACATTATTTGCAGGCAACACCCCTGAACTTCATATTGTTCATGACGATCCGGATGACAACAAATTTATTGAGTGTGCAGTGGCACTTCAATGCAAAAGTATCGTATCAGGGGATAATCATCTTAAATTTATCAAAAAATACATAGACATAGATATTATATCTCCAAGAAATTTTATTGAACAATACCCTGATGGCCTGTAGCGTCCAAATAATTTGCTCATTCTGTGCGTTGATTTTTCCAAAATGCACTGCTATATTATGTTGTTCAGTTGTACCTGTAACGGTATTTTGTTCTGAAGCAAAAGGGAAATAAAAGATATTCAGGAGATAAATAAATGGAATGCACAACCAACAGGGCAGGAGCCCAGTGTAAATTTATGGGTAAAAACGGCTGCACGTACGTTGCCGGCGCATGTTTTCAGGTAGTTGAACAGTGCGAGGGCTGTGAACGCATTACCGAGAACGAGGCAGGCAAATTCTGCGCAGTTTACCCCCACCCGGAGATGAAGTGGAAAAGGGGGGTATGCAACTTTGCAACCCACGTAAAACCGGAAGTTCCACAGACCGAACAGGGAGCTACCCTCAACCCGCTGAAAGCTGCCAAGAGGGCTTCCCGCGGACGTTAATCCCGCACAGCACGGATTCACACGGGGCGTTCTTTTACGCCCCTTTTTTGTTTGTGCACACAGGAAAGCATGCTTTAATCCTTTCATTCATTAATATCCCTGTCAGGCAACAGCCAACTTCATGAAACACCATCCCCGTGAAATGCCATCAATGATCTATGCCGATGAGTCAGGAGAGATATTTGATCTTCCTGACCTCTGCATGGCAGGAAGAAGCGGCCGCCTTTTCCATCCGGTTGAACTCAAAGACCTTATTCCCCTTCCTGAGGGCAGCGAACTGTTTGTGCTGCCTGAGACCATGCCTGTTGGATGGGACAGCGACGTAGATGAGATGGTGGTGGTGGACCAGGACCCTTCAGGAAGCCCAAAACCTGTAAGGGCCGTGGCGGCATTTGTATCACCTGCCTACACCCAGACTGCATCCACGGCATTTTACCGTGAGGAGATACCTGAAAGGCCGCTTCCGCTCTTTGCCTACAGCGCGGTTGGCTGGCTTGACGGACAGTTTTATGTGGCAGCCTTCAGAAGTGACCCTGACCCACGCCAGGATTTCAAGAATTTCAACCAGAAGCTCATTCGCAAAAACACCCTGACAAGGCTTAAACAGGACAGGGACAACCGGCTTATACAGCATCTTGGAAAATGCAGCCTGACATACGGCTGTCCTGCGGCAAGAAATCTCTTTATGAAGAGATGGGAGTGTCCGCTTCCAACCTCCCCGGTCTGTAACGCAAGATGCCTTGGCTGCCTGTCCCTTCAACCTGAAGACGGCCCACCAGCCACACAGGACCGAATAACCTTTGTTCCCCATGCAGAGGAGGTTGCAGGCGTGGCTGTCCCCCACTTGAAAAAGGCAAAGAGGGCAGTTGCAAGTTTCGGACAGGGATGTGAAGGCGAACCCCTTATGCAGTCAGAGCTACTTGAAGAGTCTATAAGACTTATCCGTTCAAGGGTAAGACGGGGCACTGTCAACCTAAACTCCAATGCCAGCAGGCCAGATGCCCTTTCCCGGCTCATAGATGCAGGGCTTGATTCCATGCGTATCAGCATGAACAGTGTCAGGGAAAAGTATTATACATCCTACTATCGGCCCAAGGGATACAGTTACAGCGATGTGCTGGAGTCGTGGAGAATAATGAAGGAAGCGGGCAGATATGTCTCGCTTAACCTGTTTGTGCTCCCGGGCCTTACTGACGAAATGGCAGAGATCGACCACCTGTCAGAGATTATTGCCCAAAATGGCCTTGATCTGATACAGCTAAGGAATCACAACATAGACCCTGACTGGTACCTGGACTCAATAGGCTATGAATACTCCGGTATGAGAACAGGGGTGCAGGGCATGGTGAAGATATTGAAAAAACGTTTCCCGAAACTTCAGTTCGGCTACTTCAACCCACCACTTGATGACAGGACAAGGCCCAAACCAACAATAATAAGGGAGGCCCCAAAATGAAAGAGATTAAGAAGAAGGCGGCGCAGGCCATAGTAAACATATTTGAGACAGGAACTCCCTACGGAGATTATGGCAGGGTTACGCTCCTTCCGGGAGACAGTGGCCACCTGACCTATGGCAGGTCCCAGACAACTCTTGCAAGCGGAAATCTCTATCTGCTCATTAAATCCTACTGCAACACCCCGGAGGCTGAGCTGGCAGATGAACTAGCAGGATTTCTTCCACGGCTTGAAGATATTGACCTTTCCCTTGACCAGAATATCCGTTTCCGAAGGTTGCTCAGGGAGGCTGGCAATGACCCGGTAATGCAGGAGGTACAGGACAATTTTTTTAACCGTGTTTACTGGGAGCCTGCGTTCAGGACTGCAGAGGCCACTGGGATAAAGTGCGAGCTTGGGGTATCAGTAGTGTATGACAGCTTTATACACGGCTCATGGCACACCGTAAAAAGACTTACAGATCAAGAGGCTGGATCCATTTCTGAAATCGGCGAGACCAACTGGGTGGCAGAGTACGTTATGACCAGGCGCAACTGGCTTGCCACACATCCAAACCCGCTGCTGCACAGAACAGTTTACCGGATGGACAGTTTCAGGCAGATCATAACCACCCAGAACTGGACACTGGAGCTCCCCTTTGTGGTAAGGGGTATTCTGATTGACCGGCAGGTCCTCACCTTTGCCCCATCAGCACGGGCAGACGACGAAACCAATCAAAACAGGCTGCTTAAACTGCGCGCACCCTACATGACAGGCAAGGATATAACAGCTCTGCAGGAGGCTCTGCAAGATAAAGGCTTCGATCTTGAAGCAGACGGCGTATTCGGTCCTGAAACAGAAAAGACTCTTAAGAAATTCCAGGAACAGGCAGGCCTTGAGGTGGATGGTATATGCGGGCCTGCCACCCGTTCAGCCCTGGGACTGGGCTGAAAAACGGAAAAATACTCTTCACGCTGCGTATCTGCTTACCGGGTGCTGCAGATGCAAAATCACAGTATCTTCTTCTGCCTCTCTGTCTGCTCAGGCGAATCAAGCCGGTAAACCCGTAATTTCCTGCTCCGGGGAAACTCCCGCTTCATTATTGACTTGAGCAATCTTGAGAGCCCGGCCTGCTCAACCTCCCACTCGTTATGTTCGTAGCCCCGCTCACGCACATGGAGCCTGCCATCTTCAAGCAGGGTAACACTTACCCCGCGGTTTCTCTTGTAGGAGAGCACTTCAATACACTGCCCGGGCTTTATCTTTTTTAACTGCTGCTTTACCCGTCTCAAGGCAGAATCAATGTTCAGAAGCGCCATTTTCAAGCTCCAGTGCCCGTCTCAGTGCTGCACTGTGCAGCTCACCTGCATAATGAAGCATGCTCTTTCCGCTTACAGGGTCAAAGGCTGAAGGATCAGCCATGCACAGGTATTGGGATTCACGGCCTATTGCAGTTAGTGCCTCCTGGACAGTAAGCCCTATCAGGCGCGGGATAACCTGCCAGGTTGCACCACATGTCGCCCCCCTTAACACCCTGATGGCTGCAATACGGCCATTTTCAACATCCGCTTCATACTCTGGCAGCCCAAACTGCTCACCATAGGCCCCAAGCCCCTTCTTTTTTCCAAGCCCGCAGCAGGTAAAGGGGCATATTGCCCCTGGAATATGGCGGTTGGAGGCAATAACAGGTATGGAAAGCCTGTTACAAACCTGAACAAGATACTCAGCAAGGTCAGGGTGCTTCAAAAAATTCAGCACCAGATCGCCTTCAATGCGGGATGGGATATATTCTTCTGGCTCATCAATTATTTCAGGCAGGAGTTCTGTTATGTTAACAACATTTATTATCTCTATGCCCTTACCATAAACCTGGATACCGGCTATCTTGTAATCTCCTGAGCCGTTCTCTTCAAATACTGTAATTTCAAATTTCTTCATGTTGCAGCACTATAAACCCAGGAAAAACAAGGCTCAAGATCATATACATTTACACAAAACCCGGACTACATAAACAGATATCAAACACAACCCAAGGAGAAAAACAATGAAAACCATACGCCAGGAAATTATTGAACTAATAGAAGACAATCCAATGACTGCAAAAGACATTTCACAGTCCCTTGGATTGGAAGAAAAACAGGTTACAGAGCACCTGGAACATATCAGGCAGTCGGTGAAAAAACAGGGGAAAAAACTTGTTATTACCCCTCCAAAGTGCCTGTCATGCGGCTTTGTATTTTCAAAGAGGGATAAGCTTACACCTCCGGGACGTTGCCCTGAATGCCGCAGTTCGCACATTCAGGACCCGGAGTTTGCAATAAAATAATTATTACTTCTTCACCGCCCGCTTCGCTCAAGGACGCCAAGGACGCAAAGGGTTTTAATTTTTCCCTGTCGGGGCGGCCGACAGGGAAGGAATAACTTTCTTTGCGTTCTTAGCGTCCTTTGCGGTTCAGCTTTTGTCTCTTTAGACTTCCTGCCTTGAGCTTTCAGCTTGGAGCTGTTTTCAAGCTAAAAAGGCACATCATCTTCCGGCGGAGGTGGCTCAGGGGGTGCAAGGTCGCCTCCGCCACTGCCTGCGGCCTCTCCCCTACCGCATAGCATGGAAATGTCCCGGGCAACTATCTCGGTTGTCCAGCGCTTGTTGCCATTGGCATCTTCCCATGACCGGGTCTGAAGTCTCCCCTCAACATATACCTTTGTGCCCTTGCTCATATATTCACTGGCAATTTCAGCCAGCCTGTTCCAGGCAATCACCCGGTGCCACTCGGTCTGATCCTCCCACTCCTCACCCCTCTTTACCCTGAAATTTGTAGCAACACTGAGCGTTGCCACGGCTGTCCCGTTCTGGGTGTACCTTATTTCGGGATCCGCTCCCAGACGCCCGATCAACATTACCTTGTTAAGATCTCCGGCCATAACTGTTCCCCTTAAATTTTTATCCTGAATTGAGCGTTTCAAAAATTTGAAGAAATGATTTTATTACGATATTAAAAGGAGTTACATATATTATACTCTTCAACTTTTGAAACCCTTCGGGATTGCCGGATTCACTGCATCTCCTTTGTCAGAGAAATTCCCATATAGCCGACTATTATGAGAATTTCCCTTTCGCGGATCTACAGCAAATCCG
>WGBG01000199.1 GCA_015494395.1 Deltaproteobacteria bacterium | reverse complement strand
CCGCTGCAGTTGCAGACCTCTTTCCGTCCGTAAGAATAGGTGCCGGGATCGGTCAGAGCCAGACGCTCCTGTTTGGCGGAGACCCGCTGGTTGGCGGACTGTGGAACCTGTTTCTAAGTGTTGCCCAGCCGATCTTTGAAGGGGGACGGCGGGTTTCTGAAATTAAGAGGCAACAGGCAATGTTCAGGGAGGCACTTTCAGCATATCACAAGGTTGTGCTCAATGCCTGCAGGGAGGTGGAGGATGCACTTGTATCCTTCAGGGCGTCTGAAAGGGAAATGTACCATCTGAAACACCTGGTTGAGGCAACCCAGTCGGATGTCAGGCTTTCAACAGACCGGTATCTCTACGGGCTTACCGAGTACCTTCCGGTTCTTACTGCCCAGACCCTTGATCTTGAGGCTCGTACCAGGCTTATCATTGCCCAGGGACGTTATGTGTCAGACTGGATAAGCCTTGTCCGGGCACTTGGCGGTACCTGGCCTGAAAAGATTCTGAACCAGAGACTGAACAGATAGGGCATATAAACGCCGTTTTTTACCGGAGAAATACCCCATGCCACCAATAGACAAAAAGGCCATGATGCGTGGACTGCTGGCCGTTGCCATTATTGCAGCGGGTTTTCTCATTATGAAGTTCCTCATAATGAGCCGCAAGGCCCCTAAAAAAATCAAACCCCACGCCCAGGGCATACTGGTTGAGACAGTGCAGGTAAATCCTGCAGATTTTGACATCCAGGTCCGGGGCACAGGCACAGTACAGCCCCGAAACAGGGTTGACATTGTACCTGAGGTCAGCGGAAAGGTCATTAGTGTGTCGCCACGGTTCATTCAGGGGGGCATCTTCTCGGCAGGTGAGGAGCTCTTCCGCATCGAGCCGGTGGATTACCAGGTTATGCTTGAAAAGGCCAGGGCAGAGCTTGCAGGGGCAGAGCTTAACCTTGAGATAGAAAAGACCAGGGGCAGTATAGCAAAAAAGGAGTGGCAGAACATAGAAAAAGACCCGACAGCCCCGGAACCACCGCTTACCTTGAGAAAACCTCAGATGAAACAGGCTGAGGCAAACCTTGCTGCAGCCAGGGCAGCAGTCCGCCAGGCAGAGATAAATCTCAGGCGCACCAGGGTAAAGACCCCGTTTAACTCCGTGGTCAAGGAAGAATATATTGACATAGGACAGTATGTAAAGCAGGGAACAAAGGTAGGAACCCTTACAGGCACAGATGTTGCCGAAATCATTGTGCCTGTATCCATAGACGACCTTGAATTTATCAAGATTCCGGGCATGGGAGGAGTTACAGAGGGCTCAGACGCAGTTGTAAGCGTCAAATCCAAGGACCGTCTCTACACTTGGCATGGCAGGGCAGTAAGGCTCCTTGGAGACGTTGACCCAAAAAGCAGGATGTTCAGGGTGGTTGTACAGGTAAAGGAACCGTTCAAATGCCTGGATTCAGGGACTGCATGCAATGTGCGGCTTGCAGAATGGCTCTTTGTGGATGTCAACTTCCATTGCGGCACGGTTCACAATGTTTATGCAATAAGGCGTGACCAAGTGCGTGACAATGAAACAGTGTGGGTAATGGACAGTAACAGCAGGCTCAAAATCAGAAAGGTAAACATCCTGCGCTACCAGGGTGATACAGCCATAATTGACAGGGGCCTTGAGCCAGGTGACCACGTTGTAATCACACCTGTCACAGGTGCTGCTGAAGGCATGCTCCTTAGGACATCGTCGCACAATCCAGGACAACAGGGGGTATCCGGTTGAAGTCTGCGCTTAGATGGATGGCCCGGAACCATGTGGCTGCCAACCTGCTTATGCTCCTCTTTGTGGTGGGCGGAATTGTCATGCTGGGACATATCCGTCAGGAGATCTTCCCGGAGGTAATGCTTGATGCCATACAGGTCAAGGTGGTGTATCCAGGCTCAACACCTGAGGAGGTTGAGGACGGAATAATCCTTCAGATCGAATCTGCAATCAGGGGAATAGAGGGTATCAAGCAGATAAAATCCGTTGCCGCAGAGGGGTATGGCGTGGTAACTGCCGAGCTCCTCTCCGGTATCAATGCAGACCGCATTCTCCAGGACATAAAGAGCGAGGTTGACCGCATAATCACATTTCCTGAGGAGGCAGAGGAGCCTGTCATATCCAAGCTTGTCAACCGGAGGCAGGTCCTGTCTGTAATCGTTTATGGAAACCTGTCTGAAAAATCCCTGAGGCAGCAGGCTGAAATCATCCGCGATGACCTCCTTGACCTTACTGAAATCACCCAGGTATCCCTTGGCGGTGTGAGGCCGTATGAAATTGACATTGAGATTCCCGAAGAGACCCTGCGCCGCTACGGAATCACTCTGGATGACGTAGCACGCCGAATCCGGCAGGCCTCTCTTGATATTCCAGGCGGCGTAATCAGGACATCAGGCGGCGAAATTCTCATAAGGACAAAGGAAAAACGCTACACCGGCAGGGAATACGCATCCATTGGAATCATTACGCTTAATGATGGAACCGAGATCACCCTTGGTGACATTGCAGACGTAAGGGACGGCTTTGCAGATACCGATACCTATGCACATTTTGATGGAAAGCCCGCTGCCATTGTCACTGTCTTTCGTGTGGGAGACGAACGCCCCATTGCAATATCAAATGCCGTAAGAAAATACATGAAACAGAGGGAGGCATCCCTTCCTCCCGGTGTTGGCCTTGCGGTGTGGCACGACCGCTCCCAGGTGCTTAAGAGCAGGATGCAGCTCCTGGAAAAAAATGCCATAATGGGCCTTGTTCTGGTCTTTTTCACTTTAAGTCTGTTTCTACAGATGCGGCTTGCCCTCTGGGTCATGCTTGGAATCCCCATTTCTTTCCTGGGCGCCTTCTTTATCATGCCTGCAATGCATGTAACTATTAACATGATCTCACTCTTTGCATTTATCATGGCGCTTGGAATGGTTGTGGATGACGCCATTGTGGTGGGGGAAAACATATTTGAACACCGTCAGCGCGGGGAGGGCCTTTCAGAGGCTGCAATAAACGGGGTAAGCCGGGTTGCGCTTCCTGTTACGTTTTCAGTGCTCACATCAATCACTGCCTTTATCCCCCTTATCTATGTAACCGGGGTCATAGGAAAGTTTATAAGCGTTATTCCCCTGGTGGTAATCAGTGTACTTGCCATATCCCTTATAGAATCCCTTTTCGTGCTTCCTGCACACCTGAGCATGGGCAAAGATAACAGCCACATTCCCGCAGGGCCGCCGGGCATCTTTGAACGCGCAAGACTTGCGGTAAGCAACTGGCTGCAGTGGTTTATTGACAGACCATACGCTTTTCTTCTCAGGCTCTGTGTCCGCTACCGCTATGTAAGCCTTGCTGTGGCCCTTGCAATTCTCTTTATAAGCATTGGCATTGTAGGAGGCGGCATCATCAAGTTCAGTTTTATGCCAAAGGTTGACGGAGATGTCATCAAGGGGCAAGTCCGCATGGCTGTTGGCACACCTGTTGAGCAGACTGCCAAAGTTGCCTCATACCTTGAAGAAAAGGCAAGGGAGAGTATTGAAGAGCTTCGCAAAAAACACCACACTGATGAGCCCCTGCTGCTGCACATCTTTACGATAATTGGGGGCACCATGCCAAAGGGTGGACCTGCCGGGGCTGCAGGCACATCCGGGGCAAACCTTGCAGAGGTTGCCCTGCTCCTTACTCCAGGCGAGGAGCGCAGCATCACATCTTCCATCATAGAGGCGTTGTGGCGAAAGAAAGTCGGTGAGATTCCAGGGATTGAATCCCTATCAATCAACTCCAACCTGGTACACATGGGTGCCAACATAGATATCCAGCTGGCCCATGAAGACTATGGAATACTTGTAAGGGCGGCAGAACGTCTCAAGGAAGCCCTTTCCAGGTACCCTGGGCTTGGAGACATTGCTGATTCCCATTCAGAGGGAAAACGGGAGATAAAAATCAGGCTGAACCGCGAAGGGCGCAGCCTTGGAATAACAGAGGAGTCCCTTGGAAGACAGATCAGGGCAGCCTACTATGGGGCCGAGGCCCTGAGATTCCAGCGGGGCAGGGACGAGGTAAAGGTGCTGGTGCGATACCCAGAATCAGACAGGCGCACCCTGGCTTCCCTGGACAACTTGCGCATAAGGCTTCCTGGAGGAGGTGAAATCCCCCTGGGTAGGGTGGCAATTATCCAGTACGGCAGGGGATACTCCACCATTAACAGGACTGACCAGAAACGGGTAATAGATGTTACTGCAACGGTAAGCAGCAAAAAGGCAAATGCTGATGAAATCGTTTCTGACCTTCAGCACGGGATACTGCGGCAGCTCAAGTCAGATTATCCCGGCCTTGGCATATCCCTTGAAGGGGAGGGTAGGGAGCGCAGGGAATCCATGGAATCCATGAAAAAGGGATTTATACTGGCACTCTTTGGCATATACGCCCTTCTTGCAATACCTTTCAGGAGCTACCTGCAGCCTTTCATAATCATGGCATCAATCCCCTTTGGCATTATTGGCGCTGTGCTGGGGCATCTCATAATGGGGTTTGACATAAGCATCCTGTCAATATTCGGCATTGTGGCCCTATCAGGAGTTGTGGTAAATGATTCGCTGCTTCTGATTGACTATGTCAATCAGAAACGAAAAGAGGGCATGCACATAGAAGAGGCCCTGATTACAGCAGGAAAGAGAAGATTCCGCCCCATTCTCCTGACCTCCCTCACCACCTTTTTCGGCCTTGCGCCGTTGATTTTTGAACGTAGTTTCCAGGCACAGTTTCTGATACCAATGGCACTCAGCCTTGCTTATGGCGTTATGGCTGCAACCGGTATCACCCTGCTTATGATCCCCAGCCTCTACCGGGTTACGGATGATATACTCCGGGTCACTGGAAGTGCAAAATCTTCGCGTTCATAGCGTTCTTTGCGGTTCATTTTTTACCGCGCACGAGCAGTTCTGAACATGATAAAAATCACCGCTGCAAGGGCAAGGCAGGCAGTTCCGGACATGGTAAGCCTGATCCCCATGTACTGTGCCATTGTCCCCTGAACAAGGCTTCCAAAAGGAAAAAGCCCCATGAAACAGGTACTGAACATCCCCATGATCTGGCCGCGCAGATTATCAGGTGCGTTCAGCTGCAGTATGCTGATTATGCTGGTGGTGGTTATCACCATGACAAAGCCGCTTATAAACAGAATAGCCATTGCCTGCAGATAACTCGCTGTCATTCCCGCCACTACAAGAGAGAGGGGAAAGAGCACTGCACCGGTCCATAGCCATTTTTCACGGCTTCCTTTATGTCCAAATGTTGCCACAAACATCGCGCTGCAAAGCGCCCCAAGCCCGTTGGCTGCACACAGGAATCCGTATTCACGGGCACCCAGCCCAAGAATATCTCTTCCAAGTGAAGGGAGCAGAATTGTATAGGGCAGAAGAAGGATACTGAATAGTATGACAATAATCATCAGGGGACCCATGATACTGTGACCACGGACCAGGCGCGAAACCTCGCATATGGAACGGAGGAAATCCTTTTTTTCACCCTCCTCTGACGGAAGTGTGTTTACCTCGGGCTTTACCCGGGCAACTGCCGTAAGCAGCAGGATTACTATTATGCAGGAGATTGCCTTTATGTAAAAGCAGGCATAGAGTGCGCCTGCACCCATGAGGATTCCTGCAATGGCAGGGCCTGAAAACCTGGCAAGATTAAAGGTGGTGGAGTGAAGTGCAAGGGCATTTGTGATGTCCCTGCGCCCTACCAGGTCAAACACAACAGACTGACGTGCAGGAACCTCGAAAGCCATGCCCACACCAAGCATAAAGGCAAGGACCAGGACCTCATAAACATTGATGAGCCCCAACTGGACAAGGACGGCAAACACCACTGACTGCACAAGTACAATCAGGTGAATAATCCTGAGGAAGGTTATCCTTGGAAGCCTGTCCGCAAGCCACCCCCCCCAGAATGCGAAGAGCAGAATGGGCAACCCGGCGACCGCCCCCAGCACACCTACTGCAAGGGGTGAATCAGTCAGCTCAAGAATCAGCCAGCGCTGGGCTGTTGCCTGTATCCATGTGCCCATGAGCGCAGCCACCTGTCCGGCAAGCAGCAGGGGAAACCCCTTGTGGCCAAGGGCTGCCAGGGCCTTGGGAAGCCTGTCAGAAGGCATCAGGAAAGATAGCGGGCAACATCCTTTGCAAAATAGGTAATGATAATATCAGCACCTGCACGGCGGAAACAGAGCAGGGATTCCAGGACCACCCGCTCTTCATCAATCCAGCCGTTAAGGGCTGCCGCCTTTATCATGGAATACTCCCCGCTGACCTGATATGCAGCAACAGGAAGCGGAAACTCCTGTCTCAGCATGTGAATTATGTCAAGGTAGGGCATACCCGGCTTGACCATGAGGATATCCGCTCCCTCCTGCATGTCCAGAGTTGCCTCTCTGTAGGCCTCCCTGGAATTTGCCGGGTCCATCTGGTATGCCCGCCGGTCGCCAAACTGTGGCGCACACTCGGCAGCCTCACGGAAGGGCCCGTAGAAGGAGGATGCGTACTTTACGGCGTATGACATTATGGGGATGGAATCAAAGTTGTTTTCATCAAGGGTCTCACGAATTGCCCCTACCCTGCCGTCCATCATGTCAGAGGGAGCTACCATGTCAGCGCCTGCCCGGGCGTGGGAAAGCGCTACCTTGGAGAGAAGCTCCAGGGTGGCATCGTTATTTATCTCCACATTGGGATTGTCTTTTCCCTTTTTACAGCCGCACTTCTTTCCGCTGCCCTTTCCGGAATCTGAACTGTCAAGAAGCCCACAGTGGCCATGGGAGGTATATTCACATAGACAGACATCTGTGATTACATAAAGATCAGGGACGGCCTTTTTAACTGCCGCTACTGCCTTCTGAACCACCCCCTTGCTTATCCAGGCATGGGAGCCCCGTGCGTCCTTTTTTTCAGGTATGCCAAAGAGAAGGATAGACTTTATTCCCAGATCATGTACCCTGCAGGCCTCCTCGGCAATCTGATCAACAGACATCTGGAAACAGCCGGGCATTGCCCCTACCTCCTCCTTTACTCCCTTGCCAGGAGCAGCAAAAAGGGGATAGACAAGGTGTTCAAGCCCCAGCGAGGTCTCACGCACCATTGAGCGGACAGCCTCATTGCGCCTGAGGCGCCGTGGTCTGTAATCAGGGTACATCATGAGAGTTATCTCCTTCCTTGAACCTGTATTTCCAGCGACGGTTGAGTATCAGATCCATTTATCCAGCGCCTCTGCCACCTTTTCCTTGGTAAGGGGCTCTTCAATACACCCCGCAACCCCGGCATCCCGAAAGCGCTCTTTTTCATCTGATGTGGCACCGGAACAGATTACCACCACCGGTATTTTGGCAGTATCTTTGGTCTCTTTTAGCAGAACACTTACTGAAAGGGCATCCAGTGCCGGTATGTCCTTTCTTACAAGAATCAGCCCGGGCTTTTCTTCCCTGGCAGTGTCAAGGGCATCCTGCCCGTTTTCTGAAATGATAATCTCCCCGCGTTTTTCTTCCCCGTACTCCTGCAGGATCTCCTGTATATCCTTCCGGTCATCAACCAGAAGAATCTTCTTCACAGCCATAAATTCCTCTCCTGTAGCAACCTGCCAAAGACCTCACTGCCCGATCCTCCCCCAAAACAGCTCCAATCCTTCAGGATCAGGCACAAAAACCAGCACCGGCCCCTGACAACAGGGCCGTGCTGTCAGGGCATACGGCCCCACCGCATGTCCGGATCAATTTGAGAGTCTGTAAAAGCAGGCACCTCCTATGAATCGGATGTGTAACTCTTTCGTATCAGTCTGTTAATATATAATTCGGGGTTTTCTACAACTTCAGATGAGATATGGAATACATCCTGGCCGGAACGCTCCTTAACCATGGTCAGGCCATATTCCAGGATATTTATAAGACGCTCACACTGGGTGTAGAGACTGCCTGAATCGTACTTGCAGCCTTCAAGCAGCCTGTCCAGCGCTGTGTCATCGAATTCTATGCGGATACCGCACCTGTTAAAGAATGATACCTCGTAGCTTTTTATCTGGCGAATCCAGAAAAGCACCCTGTCTGCCGCCCTGCTTATGGGCAGGTCCTGCTTAAGACACAGGTGTGCAATCAGTTCCTGACGTTTTTCAGTGAGTTCTACTCCATCTTCAACCCATTGAGGCAGCTCACGGCTCCGGATACTCTTTGCGAGCTGCTCCTTTTCTGCAGCCACCAGTGCCTCATAACTCCTGAGGAGACGGGGATTGAATGGATTTTCAAGGAACTTTTCAAGCTCCCTCTCAGGATCCTCCACCATCTCCCTTGTAACCACCAGGAAAGAGACATCGAGTGAGGGCAGGCGTTTTTCAAAGGGAAGCAATGCCTTCTCCACTACGCTTACCAGAGCCCTTGCACCTGTCTGCTCCTGATATGCCTGGTGAGCAAGGAGTCTCAAGGCATCCTGTTCAAACTTCAGATCAATGCCATAGGCACGGAAATCGTGTTTTTTGCTGATAATTACGTTGCTGTTGGGATTACGGAGGATATCAAAGAGGTCATCTTCAGAAAGCTCATGGAGCCTTGCCACAACTGGCAGTCTTCCCATAAATTCGGATTCAAAACCATACTCTATGAAATCCTGCGGCTTTACATACTCAAGCCAGTTTACATCCTCTTCGCTGTTTATTTCAGCTCCAAACCCAATGGACTGGCGGGTCATGCGGTTACGAATGGTCTCTTCAAGGCCGGAAAATGCACCGCTTACAATAAAGAGGATATTTTTCGTGCTGATTGTCTGCCTGTCCCGCTTGCCTGTCTTTCTGAAACGCTCTATCGCCTCAAGCTGTGAAATGGGATCGTGCGGTGTTTTAAGCTCAACTTCTGTTTCTTCAAGGGGTTTGAGCAGTGCCCGCTGCACTCCTGCCCGTGAGACATCCGGCCCGTGCAGGCCCCTTGTTGCCGCAATCTTGTCAATCTCGTCAATATATATGATGCCGCATTCTGCCCGCTTTACGTCCCCGCCTGCCTCACGAACCAGGTCACGCACCAGGTCTTCAACATCCCCGCCAACATAACCTGTCTCGCTGAACTTTGTGGCATCGCCCTTTACAAACGGAACTCCAAGGCGGTCAGCTATGAGCTTTACAAGGAACGTCTTGCCCACACCTGTAGGCCCCATGAGAATAATGTTATTCTTGATATTGCCCACAGGAAGCTCGTCATGTCCGCTTTCCTTGAGATATCTTATCCTGTTGAAGTGTGTGCATACCTTGGTTGCAAGTATTGCCTTGGCTTCGTCCTGGCGGATTACATACTGGTCAAGATACTCCTCAAGCTCTTCTGGCTTGAGGTCAAATGAAAGACCGCTCTCTTCACCAGGGCAAGAACTCTGGGCATCATCTGTCTCATCAGCCTTCAGGTGTTTGGGAAATACCATCTGCGAGACGATACGGACCTTGCCCCCGTATTTTTTGGAAAGGTAATCGCCTATTTCCTTCTCAAGATCTTCCTGGGATGGAAGTGGAGAAAGTGTTTCACTGGATTCCTGCTGCTTTTTTTCGGTATCTTTAGTGCAGGTTTCAGAGGATCTGTTCTCTCTGTCCTGATCTTTTGTGCTATCCATAAAGCGTACTTTAACAGAGAAAAATAGTTTTTCAACAATCAGGCGCCCTGGACTGCCCACAGCCCCAGACGTGCAACGCAAAACAGGTACGTTGTTATAACAGTTCTCATGTGATAAGTTATGAGCGATTTTTTTGCATAACAGACGTTTTTCAACCCTCAACCCCTTGCCAGAGAGGTTTGTGTTATACCGGGCATGATATTATGTTATTGACTTATTGAGGATACCCGATCACGGCCTTCCGGGTCATTTCAGAAAGAAAGGAGGAATTCTAATGGGAGAAAGAATAGTAATAGTAGGCGGAGTGGCAGCAGGTCCAAAGGCAGCATGCAGGGCAAAACGCCTCATGCCCGACGCAGAGATTACCATTGTTGATCAGGACAGCCTGATCTCCTACGGAGGCTGTGGTATCCCGTATTTTGTATCAGGCGACGTGTCTGACGAAAAGGAACTTCGCTCCACCAGCTTCCACATGGTGCGCGATGAGCGTTTTTTCCGGGAGGCAAAGGGAGTTAACGTGCGCACCCTCACCCGTGCCGTTTCAATTGACCGCAAGGAAAAGGCCCTTCATGTGGAACATGTAGAAACAGGCGAAAAAGACACCCTCACCTATGACAAGCTTGTTCTTGCCACAGGCAGCCGTCCAAACATACTCCCTGTCCCGGGCAATGACCTGAAAAATGTCTTTACCATCTCATCAATGCATCCTGCCATGGAGATAAAGGAGCTGCTGGCACAGGGCAAGGTGGGCAAGGCTGTCATTATCGGCGGTGGAGCCATTGGAATCGAGATGGCAGAGGCACTTGCCGACCTCTGGGGAGTAAAGACAACGATAATTGAATTCATGCCCCAAGTACTGCCCCGTATCGTGGACAAGACCATTGCAGGCATGGTGGAAAACCATCTCAGGGAAAATGGCGTAGATGTCTTCACAGGTGAAGGGGCTACCAGTTTCAAGGACGACGGAAACGGCAATGTATGCGCGGTTATCACGCCAAAGAGAGAGGTTGAAGCAGACCTTGTGATAATGGCCGCAGGGGTTCGTCCAAGGGGAGAACTGGCTGCAGAGGCAGGCCTCCAGGTATCTCCCATGGGTGCCATAATTGTAAATCAGCGCATGCAGACCTCTGATCCTTCAATTTACGCTGCAGGGGACTGTGTTGAAACATACAACCTTGTCTCCGGCAAAAAGGCATTCGCTCCCCTTGGTTCAGTGGCAAACAAGCAGGGCAGGGTGGTTGGCGACAACCTTGCAGGGCTTCCCACTGTATTTGAGGGTGTTGTGGGCAGCTTTATCATGAAGGTCTTTGACTGCTGCGTGGGCGCTACAGGGCTCAGCCTTGAGGTTGCATGGTCAGAGGGTTTTGATGCTGTGGGCGCCATGGCAGTACAGTCTGACCGGGCACACTTTTTCCCTACCCAGGCACTTATGTTTAATCACCTTGTTGTTGACCGTGCCACTAGGCGGGTTTTGGGGCTTCAGGGATTTGGAAGCATGGGAGACGGGCTCCTTGCCAGGATAAACGCTGCGGCCGGCCTTCTCTCGCGGCGGGCAGATGTAAGTGACTTTGGAACGCTTGAACTTGCCTACGCACCGCCATTTTCCACTGCTGTTGATGTTCTGAATGCTGCGGCAAACATTGCGGACAACCTTGTTGCCGGAAGGCTTCAGGATGTACAGCCGGAGGAGTTTGATGCATGGATGAGCGGCACAGCAGAGCGTCCCGACTGGGCTGCCCTTGACCTTCGCCACCCCAAGGAGGCCGAGCCCTTTGTAAAGACATTCGGAGACAAATGGGTTGCCATGGTTTATGACGAGGTAAGGGCTAATTACAAGAAACTGCCAAAGGACAAGACCTGGATAATAATATGCAATGCCGGCACCAGGTCCTATGAAATCCAGTTATTCCTCAAGAGCGTTGGCATTGAAGACACACTGGTGCTGGCAGGCGGGCTTAACGTAATCCGCAGGCTTGGCGTGCAGTGGTGGCCTGAAGGGTAATATTTATTAATAGCCGGCTTGAACGATTAACAGATCAGGGGCAGCCAGATGCTGCCCCTCTTTATTTTAAGCCCGGCAAAGTACAGACCAAATCATGAAACTCCATAAGCCGTTCACATGGGCGTTGATTTTCCCTGATTACAGATATACAATATAGAGTCCGATAAGGTCTGCAACTCAGTATCTGCTCACAGGGTACCGCATCTGCTGCGTAGTCTGGGACTCGAAGTACAGGGAGTACGCCTTCGCCTCCGCCACCTTGCACCTGCAGCACCCTGTGAGCGGATACGTTGCATAAAAATTCTGTTCATTGTATTTGTTAACCTATGTGTGACCACACATTTTCCCTTCCACTATTAAAGGAGCTGTTCTTAAGATGAAACAGAGATTTCCCCTCTCAGTCCTTGCATTTTTCCTGGTTTCAGTATTTGTCGCCCCGACTTTTTCAGCTGCCAACACCGATAATGCCCCATGCCCTCCACTTAAAGACGTAAAACAGATTGTAAAGAAGACCTTCAGAAAATCCATAAGCGTTGAAAAGATACAACCTGCCCAGGTAGAAGGGCTTTGCCAGGTACAGATAAAGTTTCAGAACCGAAAAAGGGTGCTCTACATAGATTCCAATGGAAAGTACATCATCCCTGGTGATGTTTACCGTACTTCCGACGGCAGGAATCTCACCAGAACGGCAATGATGGAGATCAACCGTTTCACAGAGCCCCAGATGAAGACACTTGAAAAATTCGTTGCATTTACCATTGGAGACAAGGGCCCGGTTATCTATTTTGTGACTGACCCCCAGTGCCCCTACTGCAAGAAGGCAGAGGCAATACTTGAGCCAATGGCAAAGGCAGGTCAGCTGCAGGTAAAGGTGCTGCTCTTCCCCTTGAAGTTCCACAAGGGTGCAAAAGAGGAGTGCATTTCAATCGTGTGTGACCAAAAGGGGCTTGAAGGCCTTAAGAGCCGCTACCGCTCTGAGAATCAGTGTGCTGAAGGCAAGAAGCTGATCCAGGACACAGTAAGGTTCCTCCAGTCAAAGGGAATTACAGGCACTCCCACCTACATATTCCCGGATGGAAGGTTCCAGTCAGGCGTACTCGCAAAGGACAAGCTTCTGAACAAGCTCGGGCAACATTCCGGCAAAAAGGCTGCTGAACCTGAAAAGAAAGAAAACAAGGCAAAGGCCGCCCATTAGGCACATTCCATGAAAAGGCCAGTTTCTTCAGCGCTACCCCTGTACGCATGGGTAGCGCTGATTTTTTTTGTGCTTGCAGAATGCCTTCTGTTCGCAGGGGTCAAAATCGCTGGAGATTTTTTCTACCTGTTTGCGTGGTGGCCATATATCTTTTTTGCAGACGGCATCATAAAGGCGCGTACCGGCAGATCTCCCCTGCTTTCAAACATCAGGGCATTCTGCTACATGCTGCCCTGGTCTGTAACAATCTGGCTTGTGTTTGAAGTCTTTAACTTCAGGCTGTCAAACTGGCATTACATCCATCTTGTATCCCCAACAGCGGTTCGCTGGGCTGGCTATGCACTCTCCTTTGCCACTGTGCTCCCTGGTATCTTTGTAACATCTGAACTTTTAAGATCATTTAATCTGTTAAACAGGGATTATTCATGGGGATTCCGCATAACCCCGAAGATGCTTGCAGCAGCCCAGGTGATTGGCGGTCTCATGCTGGTACTGCCTCTCCTCTACCCCCTTTACTTCTTCCCCCTTGTATGGGGTGGTTTTGTGCTTCTGCTGGACCCTGTGAACCTGCGTCTGGGGGCTCCAAGCCTGCTCAAAGACCTGTCTCAGGGCAGGCCTGGCCGCACCCTTCGCCTGCTTGCAGCAGGGCTTATCTGTGGTTTTCTCTGGGAATTCTGGAACTTCTGGGCTACTGCCAAGTGGATCTATACAGTGCCGTTTGTTGGAGACATAAAACTTTTTGAGATGCCGGTACTTGGGTTTCTGGGGTTTCCGCCTTTTTCCCTGGAATGTTTTGTAATGTACGTGTTTATTAACGTAATGGGAGGGGCGACAGCCTGGGGATTCCATGACTTGACGCTTAAAAACGCCGGGAGAAAGCCTGCCGGTCTCACCGCGGTCCTGATCTTTAATGTCCTGTTCTGGTTACCCACGTTCTATCTAATGGACCGGTTTACAGTGCTATCCTTCAGCCACCTCTTATGATCATTGCCCAATTCATGATCTGACTATCTCTTTACTACCCCTTACTATCCTCCAAGAAAGGCCCAGGCATACTTACAGGCAACAAAGAATATGCATACCGCAAGTATGATCTTGATGGCCCTTGCAGGCATCCTCTTCTGAACCCGGGCACCGCAGTACATGCCAAGGGTTCCGCCAATACCAAAGAGAAAGCCGAGCAGCCAGTCCGGGGCAACAGCCATATCAGGATAAAACGGTGCAAGCGCCTGGTAAAATGCCACACCAGCAACCGAAGTAACAAAGGTCCCCATCAGGGCAGCCCCTGCAACGGTATAGACCGGAAGCCTGAAAAAACTTACAAAAAACGGAGCGATGATGGCTCCTCCGCCGATTCCATACACCCCGCCGACAACCCCGACTATCAGACTGAGTGCCGAAATTGCAAGGGTATTTACCGTGTAGTTCTCCCCGTAAAAATCATAGGATATGCTTGTAAGCGTAAAATGCCTGACCCTGATCCTTGGAAGCTCACCCTTCTTGTTTGCCCTGTTAAACTCCTTTACAAGTTTCTGGAATCGTTCCTCTGCCGAGGGCTTGCCTGTGCTCTCCTTCTTTCCCTCCATAATGTCACGCACAAGGCGAAAACCGATGTAGGCCAGGACAAATGCAGCAAACAGCTTGAACTTTGCCGGATCGGGGAGATACTTTACCCTGATTACAGCCCCCACCAGCACACCCGGCAGAGTACCTGCAATCACCACCCAGGTAAGGGGCCAGACCATGCGTCCTTCCCTGATATATCTGTACACACCCCCAGGTATTGCAACAATATTAAATAGCTGATTGGTAGCGCTCACCGACGGAGAGGTAAAGCCCAGCACACTCATCTGGAAGGGTAGCAGCATGAACGCACCGGACACACCGCTCATGGAGGTAAAAAATGAGATTCCAAAGGCTATAGCCGGGGGAATCAGTGGATTTACATCAATACCGGCCACAGGAAAATACATGACATGCTCCGTTACAAGAGGGAGTTATTGTTACCCGGATTGAGGCGTTTCAAAATCTAGAAAAGTATTTTTTTGACCAAATTTAAATGAGTGGATGGCCATATTTTTAAGGCTCTTTCATAAACCGATCTTCAATTGCTCTTTTAATACTGAACGAGAAACCCCTTTTTGCCTTGAAATCGCATCAAGGCAGCAAAGATTTCTTTTTCACGCGCTACATCCAATCTCGGACTCTTTGCAGGCATGTTTTTACGTTCATAAAAAGGGTACCACTTTTGATGCACTTAATCAATTTATGGCATGGAGAATTGTATTTGTGAAACTACGGCAGGTCCCTGTTGACAAGCCCGCGCAGCATCCATAAACTGAACACATAATGCATGCACAAAGTAAATCCCAAAAAAAGAGGAAATCATGACTTCATTATCCATACGAGGCGTTGACGAACAGCTATCAGCCATTCTGAAACAAAAGGCTAAAACATCAAAAAAAAGTCTGAATCAGTTGGTACTCGATATCCTGAGACAGCATGCTGGTCTCAACAAGGAAAAGCGCTTCACCAGAGAGTATGATGATCTGGATAATCTCTTTGGCAGGTGGTCAGAACAGGAATTCCTGGAAATACAGGGACAAATTGACAGCCAGCGCAAAATTGATGGGGAACTTAGGACGGAAACCCGATTCCCACAAATGACATCTGGATAGCAGCAACGGCATTCCAGCACGGATTGCCGTTATATACCTCAGACAGTCATTTTCAGAAAATAGCCGGACTTCTTCTGGCCTGACTTGTCATTCCAATCCCTTCCCGCCTGGCTTAATCCAGGCATTTTACTTCCCTGCATTACATCCTTGGCAATTTTTCACTCTGTAGGTTATATTCCAGACCGTGCCACATTTTTGAACAGCAAACAAATTCCGCCTGTACTCAGGCATTGTTTATATTGCTTTACTGCTCAATCTAACAAGGAGAAATGCCATGACAGACATGAAGAAGATGTACAAGACCATTCTGGGAGACCAGTTCCCTGAAGAGATGAAAATATCATTTGGCGGCCAGGAGCTGGTGTACCGCAAACGTACATGGACCATTAAAAACGAGAGTACAGGAGAGATGGAAGAGCGCGGAATACGCTATGGCGAAAACCCTGACCAGCAAGCCGCACTCTATGAACTGGTAAACGGAAACCTTGTCCTTGGCGACTGTCAGTACATTACCCCTGGAAACGGGCTTGTCAGCGCAATCACCGAGGAGGACATGATCCAGGCGGGTAAACATCCTGGCAAGATCAACCTCACTGACGTTGACAACTCTCTCAATATCCTGAAATTCCTAATGGACAAGCCTTCCACTGTAATTGTGAAACACAACAACCCCTGTGGTGTTGCAATGGCTGATTCCATAGAAGAATCCTTTACCAAGGCCCTGCGTGCAGACAGGGTTGCCGCATTTGGAGGCTGTGTCGCCATGAACAGGCCTGTTGACAAGGCAACCGCGGAGGCCATTAGCAACCAGTATGTTGAGGTGGTTGTGGCTCCGGAGTATGAAGACGGCACGGTTGACATCCTTGCAAAGCGCAAAAACCTCCGCATTATCCGCATAAATCGCATCAATGAACTGGCCTCTTTCTGGGACAAACGGTTCATTGACTTCAAGTGTCTCATTGATGGAGGCATCATTATTCAGCAGTCTCCGGTAAACAAGATTCGCTCCAAGGATGATCTTAAACCCGCAGAGTGTGAGTACAACGGCAAGCTTTACAAGATCAAACGCCTGCCCACGGAACAGGAGTACGAGGACATTATCTTCGGATGGGCGGTTGAGCAGGGACTTACCTCAAACTCGGTAATTTACGTAAAGAACGGTGTTACCGTAGGTATTGGAACCGGAGAGCAGGACCGTGTAGGTGTTGCAGAAATTGCCGTTTACAAGGCATATACCAAGTACGCTGACATTACCTGCTTTGACAAGTACGGCATCTCCTACAAGGAGCTTGAACTGGCTGTTGAAAAGGGCGAACGTGACGCGGCTGAAAAGGAAGAAATTGATGCAAAGGTCAAGGAGGACAGGGCAGGGCTGCCTGGTTCCACTATGGTTTCAGATGCATTCTTCCCCTTCAGGGATGGTGTTGACGTGGG
>WGBG01000198.1 GCA_015494395.1 Deltaproteobacteria bacterium | reverse complement strand
TGCAGGCAGCCAGGTTTATTTTCTCTGTTCATCTTTTGCCGGTTATGATTGTTATTGTATTTAGTCTGGTGACATTTCCGTCATTCAGCCGTTCAACTGAGATGCGGCTTTCTGAAACTGACAGCCCGGAGGAACGAAGGAGAAAAGGCGCCTGGATGGCAGTCTTTTTAAGCACTGCATTGACTACAATGCGTCCATTTGGTGAAAGGCGCCTGACGCACTCCCTTATTATTGCCTCAAGCTGCCCCCCGCTTCCCCCTACAAATATCCTGTCTGGAGAGGGCAGGGAAGAGAGGGCCTCAGGGGCTTCACCTGTTATTAGGTTTATGTTCCAATGGCCGAATTTTCTGATATTTTTTTGAATGTTTTTTATTTGTTCATCAGCCCTTTCTATGCTGTAAATTGAAAGCTCAGGGCACATTGCCGCAGCCTCAATGCTAAGAGAACCGCTTCCTGCCCCCACATCCCATAAACAGCCATGAGGCTCAAGCCTCAGTGCATGAAGTGATGCTGCCCTTACCTCATTTTTTGTTATCAGGTTCCTTGAGTGTTCTATCTCATCTTCTGTAAGGCCCAGGCAGGGAAACCTGTTAATGCCAAGGGATTGATGGTTTCCTTCAGAGATTTTTCCATCCCTGTCATGCACAATCATGATGTTCAGGGGGCCGAATTTGCTGGCCGCAGCCTCAGAAAGATTTCCACTGAAAAGTTGCTGGTCATCAAGCCCCAGGTTCTCTCCTACATGAACTGTAATGGCATCTGCAAGGTCTAACGCGCCTGTTTTTTTAAGGCGTTCAAGGAGGAGCGAGGAGATGACATCAGGGGTGTTGTGTGTATCAGTCAGTATGGCAGTTGTCCTGTTCCTGAGGATTGTTGATACCGAATCTTCCAGCCCTCTACCGTGAAGTGAAATGAACTTCATGTCATCCCAGGGAATCTTGAAACAGGCGCAGGCAAGCTGAAGGCTTGAAAGGGCAGGGTAGATGTTTATTATATCTCGGCCAAACCTTTTTATAAGCGTGCGGCCTATGCCAAAAAAGAGCGGGTCGCCAGAGGCAAGCACTGCAACACTTCCTGATTCAAGGGTTTTATTAACTGCCTCAAGCATCTCTGAAACAGGGGCAATGGGGATCAGGGCAAGCCCATGCTTTCTTGCAATTCCTGAAAAGCGCCTTGATGCAACCACGGCACAACAGCCTTCAAGCACCTCCCTGGCACTGCCGGAAAGAGTATCTCCGCAGACTCCGATTAATTTAATCAAGTGTTCCATGTCTTTACACCTGTTCCACTACACCTCTTGATGAATGGACGAGATAGAGTGTTACAGGAAGTCCTGATTCATCATGTGCATACTGTTTTGCCTTTTGGCACACTGCACGTATTAGGTGGTATTTGCCTGCATTCTCAAGCATGTCAAAAATTTCCCTGGCCGTGTTTGCCCCTGAAAGCTTTTTTGCATCTGCCGCCCCAAGCCCAAGTTTTTCAAGAAGCGCTGCTGCCTGTCTTACCTCAAGCGCGCCGTTTCTTACATGGGTCTGGGGAATTTCAAGTGCAGCTTTAAGCACCTTAGCCCACATGCCTGCAAGGTGAATGTGGGAAAAACCGTGCCTGGCAGAAGCCTTCAGTGCGTACTGCAAATAGTCTCCCATCATAACCATTGCCTCTTCAGGAAGCCCAAGCAGCTCCTGTACATGCCTTTCAGATGTCCTTCCGGTTGATAGAATAATCTCATCCAGCCCTGCTGACCTGGCCACACTCATGGAGGCCTCAATGGTGTCTGTCCATGCCTTTGCGGATACCGGGCGTACAATGCCCGTGGTGCCAAGTATTGAAAGCCCGCCGGTTATGCCAAGCCTGCTGTTCAAGGTCTGTTTTGAAAGCTCCTGCCCGTTTTTGACACTGATAGTAACCTCGATACAGGTCTTTCTGCCTCTTTTACTGTTTATAACTTCTTCTATTGCCTGCCTTATCATTTTCCTTGGGCCGGGATTTATCGCAGGCTCTCCTGGAGGCACTGCAAGACCTGGCCTTGTTACAGTTCCAACTCCATCTCCTGCTTTTAGAACAATCTCCAATTCATCGCCTGAATCATCATCTGGCAGATCAGCTTCATTGCCTTTAACCAAATGGACAGACGCCCCGATTTCTGCCCCGTTGGTAACATCAGGATCGTCTCCGGCATCCTTGATTACAGAGGCAAAGGCACTGTCAGAACTTTTTGAAAGTGAGCTCCGGTGCACTGCAAAACTGTGACGAGCCCCTGAGGGAAACGGGATGTTTACCTCAACAGGGGCTACGCCGGAAAGCAGGTATGAAAGTGCTGCCTTTGATGCAGCAGCAGCACATGCCCCGGTGGTAAAGCCAGACCTAAGATTTTTCCCATCTCCTCTTTCCAAAACAGTTATCTCCCTGTACCTAAGTTGAGCGATTGTCAGATTTGCCGCATATCCGCGAAAGAGGGTTTCCCACTATAGTAGGCTATGTGGGAAGTCCGATGACAAAGGAGATGCTGTGAAGCTGGCAATCCCGAAGGGTTTCAAAATTGGAAAGCTATAATCAATATAACTCCTCTTAATGTCTCTAAAATAATCATTTTACATATTTTGAAACGCTTAACTTAGGTGTCAGTTACAAAGGGACATGGTGATTTGCTGAAGGATGAGAATCATTCGTTTACGCAAGGCGAAGCAGGGCATTAACAATTGCAACAGCAACCGGGGTTCCACCCTTGTTACCTTTTACGCTTATGTATGGAATATCAGTCTCCATCAGGAGTTCCTTTGATTCTGCTGCGTTTACAAAACCTACAGGCACCCCCACCACAAGCCCGGGTTTCATAATCCCCTCCTTGATGAGTTCAAGAGCCATAAGAAGCGCAGTAGGGGCATTTCCAACGGCTATAATGCCTGGATTATCCTCTACTGAGCGCCTTATTGCAGCCTCTGATCTGGTGAGCCCGTGGATGCGGGCGTCATTTACTGTCTCCTCTTCTGAAATCCTGCATATAACCTTGCCGCCAAATTTATCCAGAATTGTTCTGGACACACCCATAAGGGCCATGTTCACGTCCACAATGATATTTCTGCCTGAACGAATGGCATCAATACCGGATTTAACAGCATTGTTGCTGAAACGGATGTTGTCCAAGAAGTCAAAGTCACCTGTCGCATGTATAACCCGCCTTGCAATCTGGTATTCCTCAGGGGAGAGGTCAGGAACCTTGATCTCACCTGAGTTTTTCATTTTCGCTATGGACTCGTCAATGAGCCTGAAACTTTCAGCCTCTATCTG
>WGBG01000197.1 GCA_015494395.1 Deltaproteobacteria bacterium | reverse complement strand
TTATGTCGATTATAGCTTTCCAGTTTTGAAACCCTTCGGGATCGCCGTATTTACTGCATCTCCTTTGTCAGAGGAATCCCCATATAGCCGACTATTATGGGAATTCCTCTTTCGCGGATATGCAGCAAATCCGACAATCGCTCAATCCAGGACATTTAAGCTCAATAGAGCTGCAAGTTTGCCAGATTAAGATAATCACTAATTCACACGATGCACGCAATCATGAAGGTTTTTCTGCCAGAAACACGGCACGCTCAGGGGCGGGATAACCTTCCACTGTCAGCCCTGGGTTTGACGGGTCAAGGAAATCGTTGAGGGATTCATACTCCATCCATTTGGTACGCCTCTGTTCCGTGCTGGTGGTAGGGGTAATATCTATAAGCCTTATATTAACAAAACCTGTGCGCTTGAGCCATGTCTCCAGGAGGGAAGGAGAGGGTATAAACCATACGTTGTTCATCTTGGCGTAGCGTCCGGATGGAACCAGTACATTGGATGTGCTGCTGTTTAGAATGATAGTTTCAAGAACCAGCTCTCCAGCAGGGCGAATGAGTTTTTTAAGCCGTGTCAGGTGGCCGATTGGATCCCGCCTGTGGTAGAGAAGCCCCATTGAAAATACTGTGTCAAAGGTGTTTGAAAAGTCTGGCAGATCTTCAATCTTCATGGGCAAGAGGAATACAGGGTGGCTGCTGCCTGTAAAGTGGCTTATTGCCATGAACTGACACAGGAAGAGGGGTGAGGGATCAATGCCAATTACTGTTGAGGCTCCTGCCCCGTACATCCTCCAGCAGTGGTAGCCATTGCCACATCCCACATCAAGCACGATTTTTCCTGACAGTTCCGATATTTCATCCTTAAGTCTGTCCCATTTCAGGTCTGATCTCCACTCAGTGTCTATGTAAACGCCGTGGATGTTATATGGTCCCTTGCGCCAGGGCATCAACCCTTTTAGAAGTTTTTTAAGATTCTTCCTGTTTTCTGGGTCTTTTACAGCCTCATGATCTGTGACAGTCACTGCAGGGGCGTTGAAATCAACTGTGCTTGCAGGGAGCTTCGGAAGTTTTGAGACAATATCACGCCACCTGGCATAATCCCCATGTTTTATGGAATTAAGCGCCCTTCTGGCAGCAGGAAGCAGGAGTGATGATATTTCACGCAGGCCGTAGCTCTCAAGGTGTTTTTTAATGCTTTCAAGTTGATTCATAGGAACATGACTTGTGGTTTGTTACTGTATTTACTTGTTTGCTGTTCCGGGGTCTAACCGCCTGCTGCAAGCAACGGCTGCAGTTCATTCCACTGTTTTATTATCTTTTTCCGGGATATCCCCTTCATGGCGCCAAGTTCCGGTGCATAAACAGAAACTGTCAGCTCCCTGCACATGAGGCAGAGCTTTAGTGCCTCCTCTGCATATTCATCACCCCCGTCATTAACGTATGTTTCTGAAGCAGCTATTATCTTTCTTATATCCTCCAGAGAGTCAATTTTTGCCTTTTGTCTGGACGGATCTGCAACAGTTCGCTGGGCAATTATCTTTATTGCCCTTATGTACCTGGGATACTGTTCAAGTTCTCTTTCCCTGAATCCCTTTGGAAAGGTTTCAGGCAAAAGCTGCCGCAGTTCAGATTCAAGCATGTCTGCAACCCCCTTGCTTACAGGACCTGCAAAACGGCTTGTTTTTAATCCTGCAATTTCATGCATGGCAGCCGAGGCGGTTATTGCCACTTTGGAGACCTTGTCCATAATCTCCTGTGCCCTGGATGCCATTACAGGCCGCAACCTGTGTATATACTCTTTTATTGCTGCAGGAGACGGGGGACGCTCCCAGCTTCCTGAAAGCTCTTGGCATATCATTGCCCATGTATTTGAGGCAAGATGTTTCCTGCTTCCAAAAAAGCTGAATGCCTTTTCAATGCCTGGAACTGAAAGTTTCATGCACTCTTTTTTAATGTAGCGAAACTGCGGCTCAAGTGAAGTATATACAAGCTGTCTGACTCCGCCTGCAGTAAGCCTTGCAGCCTCTCTCCTGCTTGCAGCAAGGACAATATCAATGGTTTTGGCGTTATCTGATGCAACCACGGCTGGGTATAGCCTGATGCCCTGGGCCTCAACCACTTCCGGAAGCCCAGGGTAGTTATCCAGGGTGATGCCGCGTTTTTCCCATTTTTTTCTTGCCCTTTCCACAGCAGGCCCCCTGGGGACAGCGGCTTCAGGCTGTTCCTCTGTGCCATAGAGCTTTTTTTGCAGTTTTACCAGGTCATCCCCCCGGGCAATGACCTTTTTTCTCTTTCCAATAACCTCAAAGTGCATGCGAAGATGGCTTGGAAGCTGCTGGTTGTCCGGCCACATATCCCTTGTTATGCGTACCCCGGTCTTTTCAAACAGCACACTTTCAAGGGTCTGCTTAAGGCCCTTTGAGTAAGGTTCAAGCCACGGCATTATTTTTTCAACTGTGGCAGGCACAGGAACCAGGTTTTTCCTTGCCTTTTTGGGAAGCGCCTTCAGCATTGCCTCGATCTTTTCCCTGATAAGGCCTGGTACCAGCCATTCAAATGGAGCAGGATTCAGGTCTTCAAGGATCTGCAAGGGGATCTCAGCAGTTACTCCGTCTGCCGGGTCACCAGGCTGAAACCTGTAGCGAAGGGCTATACTGTGACCGTCTATTTCAAGATGTCCGGGAAATAGTGATAGCTCCTCCGGAACCCTGCAGTGCTGTTTCAAAAACTCCTCTGTGAGCCTGAGCATTGCATCGCTTGCGGCAAGCCGTATTGTACGGGCAAGATCAGCCTCGCCACAGATTACCTTTCCTGTGTCCTTTTCAAGGCGCGCTATGGCAGAGCCATAGAATTGAACCAGCACCTCCTGGTCTGCAAGGAGTCCGTGTTGCCTTGTGCGGCACTCCATGTCAAGATACTTGTTTAATAGTGCGGTATTATATTCGATAAAACCGTACTTTTTTCTTAATTCTCCGGCTGCAAGTCCCTGTGACAGGAACACCTCTTTTGCCCTGTCACGGTCTATTTTTTTGTACAGGACAGTGCGTGCCTCAACCACGGTAAGCCCCCACAGGGTCACCCGTTCAGTTGCCACCACCTCGCCGCGCTGCTTTGACCAGACCGGCTCCCCTATGTGATGTCTGCAAAATGCCCCTCCTGCATCTTCAAGCCATTCCGGATTTATGATGGCAGCAGTGCGTGCAAATAGCCTCGATGTTCGGACAAATTCAACAGCTACAAACCACCGTGGTTTTTGTCTGAACAGCGCAGAGCCTGGGAAAATATGTACCTCACGGCCCCTTGCAGCAAGATAGGAACCTGATTCATTCCTGCAGGCGGCATGGCTCAGGAATCCCGCAAGTATAGATCTGTGCAGTTTCTCCCTGAGCTTTTTGTTACGAAACTGCGGGGCACTGCTGCACGGCATAAGGACTTTTCTGTCAAGATTCTTTCTGGTTCGCTGGCTTATAAGTCCTGCTTCAAGAAGTATGTTCAGAAACTGGTTGTAAATGTCGCTCCACTCCTGCATGCGGTTCCATGAGAGGAAATTTTGCCTGCAGAATTTGCGCATTTGATTGCGGCTCTTTCCCTGGGCATGAAGACAGTGAAACTCCTGCCAGATATTCAGAAAAGCGCAGAAATCAGACTCCGGATCCATAAAACGGGCATGGGCACGGTCTGCCTCCTGTGCCTTTTCCCAGGGCCGCTCTCTTGGGTCCTGGATGCTGAGCGCTGCTGCAACCACAAGGGCAGGATGCAGGCAGTTTTCCTCTTTTGCCTGGATTATCACTCTGGCAATTCTTGGGTCAATGGGAAGCCTTGCCATGATACTTCCGGTTTCGGTAATCCTTCCCCGTAAATCAAGGGCGCCAATTTCCCGCAGGGTGGTCATGCCCTCTCTTATTGCCTGGCGTGAGGGTGGGTCAACAAAGGGGAAGCCTTCCGCACTTCCAAGGCCCATTGCCGCAAGGCGCAGGATTACCTCTGCAAGGTTTGATCTGAGGATTTCAGGCGGTGTATGTTCCTTTCGATTTTCAAAATCCTCCTTGCTGTACAGCCTTATACATACCCCGGGCTTTACCCTGCCTGCCCGTCCTGCCCGCTGCATTGCGCTTGATTTAGAGATTGGAAGCACAGGCAGGGCACGGGTGCGTGAAGAGATGCTGTAACGGGATATTCGGGCAAGCCCTGAATCTATAACATAGGTAATTCCAGGCACTGTTATTGACGTTTCTGCAATGTTGGTTGCAACAACCACCTTGCGCCTGCCTGTATTCTGGAAAATGCGTTTCTGTTCCCCTGCAGAAAGCCTGCCGTAAATAGGCAGAATGTCAGGTATGCGGCCTTTTCCCCCCTGCGTACCCTGCACATCTGACCTGAGTATTCTTACGGTTTCAAGGATGTCACTTTCTGTTGGGAGAAATACCAGGATATCTCCGCCCTGGGGATCTGATTTCAGGACGTTTCTTACCGCATCTACTGCACTTTCAATGATGCAGGGTTCCTTGCCCTTTTCATCTGTTTCAGGTTCTTCATAAACAATTTCAACTGGAAATCCCCTGCCCCCGATATGACAGGTGACTGAGCCAGGAAATGCCTCCCTGAACTTTTCCGTATCCATGGTGGCAGAGGTTATGATAACCTTGAGATCACGGCGTTTTTTAATCAGCCTCCGCAATGCCCCTAATATAAAATCAATATTAAGGGATCGTTCGTGGGCTTCATCCACAATTATTATCTCATAGGCATTCAGAAACCTGTCACGCTGCATCTCCGCAAGGAGCATGCCGTCTGTAATGAATTTTATTTTGGTGTCTTTGCCTGCTGTGGCGTTGAAGCGGATCTTGTATCCCACATGCCGCCTTCCCCATGCCCCAAGCTCTGATGCCACGCGTTCTGCTACAGAAATAGCAGCAATGCGCCTGGGCTGGGTGCAGGCTATCTGTTTCCTGTTTCCGTATCCGGCAGCAAGGCAGATCTTTGGTATCTGAGTGGTTTTGCCTGAACCTGTCTCACCTGTAATGATGATTACCCGATTATTCTTAATTGCAGACTTAAGCTCGTCCCAGTGGTCACAGACTGGGAGTCCTTTGAAGCATGTGGGGATAAACCTGGAAGGGGAGGGCATGGAAAAAAATTCAGGGCACCGTGGCCTTTGTCAGGCCACAGATGCCCCTCTCGGTATTGGTTGAATATTCAATGTGGGGTGTTTAGGCTGGTCTTTTAATGCCTGATATGGCTTGGTATAAACATGGACTAAAGATCCCTGAGATAAGGATTGGTCTTTTTCTGATTTCCAAGTGTATCAGTGGGCCTTGGGCCGTAATCATGCCCTGGCAGAACTGTCAGGTCATCAGGGAGCGGCAATATCTTTTCTCTGAGGCTGAGCCTCAAAATCTCCATTGAGCCGCCTGGAAGGTCAGTCCTTCCAATGCCGTCAATAAAAAGCGTGTCTCCGGTTACAAGATAGCCACTGCCCATAAGGCAGACAGATCCCGGAGAGTGGCCAGGGGTATGGATTATATCCAGTTTCAGGTTGCCGAATTCAACGCTGTTGCCATCTTCCAAAAAACCGTCAGCAGGAGGAGCAGCCTCAAAGCCCCAGGCCCTGAAGGTGGCAACTGCATCAGGACGCCTGAAAAATTCATCATCTGCCCGGTGCATCAGAACCGGGGCACCGGTAAGTTTTTTCATGAGTCTGTTACCGCTTGTGTGATCCGGGTGGCCATGCGTATTTACAATATATTTAAGGTTAAGCCCGAGGTTTTGAATCTCCTTGGCTAACATCTCCTCACTTCCTGCCGGATCAATTACAATGGCCTCCTTTTTCTCTTCACATCCCATTATAAAGGCGTTAACCCCAAGGGAGCCGACAACAAAGGCTTTAAGAATCATCTTGTTTTTTCTCCTGCCGTAATAATTTTTTTACATAGGTCCCTGCTGACATTCCTGCAACGCAGCCTTCTCCCACTGCCTTTGCCATCTGAAACGGAGGTCCGCAGATGTCACCTGCTGCATATATGCCAGGCACGTTGGTGGCCTGTTCCCTGTCAACCACAATGTAGGTGAATTTTTCAGGGTCAAGCTGTACACCAAGGAATGCTGCAAGCTCCATTGCACCCTTGGCTCCCTTTTCAATAAAGAGACCGTTGCAGTTTATCACCGTGCCGTCATCAAGGGTAACTGATTCAAGGGCATCATTGCCGTTTATCTCCTTGATCTTTTTCCCTTCAAGGATTGTTACATTATCTGCTGAAAGCTCCTGCCTCAGGGTATCGCTTACATCCAGTTTGTCTGTAATCAGCGTGACTTTTCCGGCAATTTTTGAAAGCGTATGGGTTCCGTGTGCAGCAGCGCTTCCGTCGCCGGTGACAACAACATCTGCATCCCTGTAGAAGTTGGCATCGCAGTCAACGCAGTAGCTTACACCCCTGCCCACAAGTTCCTTTTCACCTTTCAAACCAAGACCTTTACGGGAAACCCCTGTTGCAATGATAATTGCCCTGGTATCAAGCACTGCCCCGCTTTCAATGGTGACCTGAAAGCCGTTGTTACTCATTGCTGTGGCAATACAGTCCTCCCGTATTACCTCAACTCCAAAATTTTCAAGCTGTGCCAGGCCCTCATTAAGGAGTTCTTCTCCGGTCTTTACACCTGAAACACAGCAGTAGTTTTCAATATGGCCCCTGTACAGGCTGCTTGCCTCAGGCTTGCCAAGGGCAGCAACGCTTACCTTTTTGCGGGATGCGTGGATACCTGCCTGAATCCCGGCAGGCCCTACCCCAAGGATGATTATGTCAAAATACTTATTATTGCTCATGGTGTTCCTGTTTTTCAGTGAATAACCTTGCTGCTAGTGTCTTCTGCTGGAAAATCCGGACTCTCATACACCGGAAGGGAGTACTCTTCCCCAAGCCATTTGCCAAGATCCACCTGTTTACAGCGGCTGCTGCAAAACGGCCTGTAGCTGTTGCCCTGCCAGCTTACTGGAGCGCCGCATTCCGGACACCTGCGTTCAGTTTTGGGTGATTTGTTTTTGTTGTGGGTCATTTTTTTTGATGCAGTTAACTGTCTGTTAAAGAAGGCTTGAGCGCCTGCGTTCACGCTTTCTGAAAAACACCCCCAATATCCAGCCGGTAAGGAGTACTCCCCCTCCTGCAAGGAACCACTTCAGCCGCTGATTGTTTCTGATGTCTTCAAGCTGACTTTTAAGGAGTGCGTTTTTCTGTTTTGTTTCATTAAGCTCCCTTGTTGTCCTCTCAAGTAACTTTTTCGTGTTGATGGCATTTGCCGCATCATGTCTCAGGTTTTCATACTTGCCTGAAATTTCATCCCGTTCTGTAATACACCGGTCAAGCTCCCGGGTTGTATCTGAGGCATTGGCAGTCAGTTGCTTTAACTGGTCTTTCAGACGGGCATTTTCTGCTTTCAGTGCCTCCAACTGGTCTTTCAGTGGAGGATCAGGTGATAGATAGCGTTTCAGTATCCACCCCTCCTTGCCGCTTGATGTCCTGACATTTGCCCAGTCACCTTCCTTTCTGATTAGCTCAACCTTTGCCCCGTCAGACAAGATGGCAAGGATCTTCCGTTTTGAATCAGGTGCAATGCGAAGTGGCACTTCGGCTGTAGGCGTAACATAATATGTACTGGCAAACGCTTTTGCGGAGAAAAAAAGCAATCCTGCACATAAAATGATAAAAAAAAGTTTTGTCACTCTGTTAAGCGGTGTTATGTTGCCTTTTTCAGAGCAGGTAATCAGATTCATAGGTTCCTCTCATAACCAGGCTGTCAGTGTCTGAAAGCAGGCCAGCAATAGATTTTCAGGCCTTGAAAGTGCAAATGAACATCATGCTGTGCATGGCCTTTTCCAGAAATAAAAATGCACTGCCATGCCGCATAATAGCAATAACTTAGTTTATCTTATTCTAAAAACAGACAGATGCCAACCTTGCTTTATCAACTTGAAATAAGGAGGAAAACATGGATAGAAGAAAATTCCTGAAAAAAGCCGCTGCAGTTACAGCCGGTGTGGCCGCTGCAGGAGCCGTTTCCTCTGCTCCTGTCAGGGCAGGAAACAAGATAAGATGGCGGATGGTAACCTCCTGGCCTCCGGGATTTCCTATACTTCAGACCGGTGCGGAAAGATTTGCAAAGCGCGTGGAAGAGATGAGCGGCGGCAGGCTTGCAATTCATGTATTTGCCGGTGGAGAACTTGTGCCCCCGCTTGGCGTTTTTGATGCTGTGTCACAGGGTTCAGTTCAGTGTGGCCACTCTGCAGCCTACTACTGGGCTGGAAAGTGTCCGGCAGCCCAGTGGTTTACCACTGTTCCATTTGGCCTGGATGCCCAGGGTATAAACTCATGGTTGTATTTTGGTGGGGGGCTTAAACTTTGGGAGGAGGTGTATGCAAAGTTTAACCTTGTGCCCCGTCCTGCAGGCAATACCGGTGTACAAATGGGCGGTTGGTTTAACCGCAAGATTGAATCCATTGATGATTTCAAGGGCCTTAAAATGCGTATTCCAGGGCTTGGCGGGAAGGTTATTTCAAAGGCTGGAGGCGTGGTTGTCCTGCTTCCAGGCGGGGAAATATACACCTCTCTTGAGCGTGGCGTGATTGATGCAACCGAGTGGGTTGGGCCAGCACACGATCTTCGCATGGGATTTCAGCGGGTTGCCAAGTACTACTATACACCTGGCTGGCATGAGCCTGGCAGTGTGCTGGAGCTTTGCATTAACAAGAAGGCCTATGACAGCCTTCCAGCTGACCTGAAGATAGTAGTTGATGCTGCTGCAGCAGAGCTGAATGTACAGATGCTGTCAGAGTTTGAGACTGCCAATGCAGCGGGCCTTGAAAAACTGAGGGCGGACAAGAAGGTGCAGATACTCTCATTTCCGCCTGAGGTAATGAACAAGCTCAGACAGTATGCGGAGGAGACTGTTAATGAGGTGGCAGCTTCAGACAAGACTGCCAAAAAGGTGAATGACGCATTTCAGAAATTCAGAAAACAGCTTTATGGCTGGAACAGGATATCTGAAAAGGCTTATTACGATAAGATAATGGGATAATAGGCCGGACAGGAAAACTGCAAACAGGGTGTGCCTGTGGTGAATGGCACACCCTGGTTTGATGTTTCATTATGAAAAAACAAAGACTGATAATTTAAGGCGGAAGATCTAAAAATACAAAAGCTGAACCGCCAAGGATGCAAAGGGACCACTTGTGGATGTTCTTCATGCCTTTAGCGAAACAGACGGTAAAAAAGTTCAAGATTCCAATCTCTTAAGCTAAAACGCCTTTGCCTGATCCATGTGCAGAATAAGGTCAAGCAGGCGGTTTGAGTACCCCCACTCATTGTCATACCAGGAGAGCACCTTTACCAGTTTTCCCTCAATTACCTTGGTGCACTGGCCGTCAACAACTGATGAGTGCGGGTCCATTATAAAATCTGTGGATACAAGAGGCTCATCGGTATATCCAAGGAACTTGCTGCAGGCAGCTTTAAGTGCATCGTTAACTTCGGGCACTGTAGCCTCTTTTTCTACCTGCACCACCAGATCCACAAGAGATACATCAGGGGTTGGCACCCTTACTGCCAGACCGTCAAATTTTCCTGCCAGCTCCGGTATTACCCTGCTGACTGCAGCGGCTGCCCCTGTCTTGGTTGGAATCATGTTTACAGCAGCGGCCCTTGCCCGCCTGAGGTCTGAATGAGGGAAATCCAGGATGCGCTGGTCATTTGTATAGGCATGGACAGTTGTTACCAGTCCGGAGACTATACCAAACCTGTCCATGATGACCTTTGCAACCGGTGCAAGACAGTTGGTTGTACATGATGCATTAGAGATGATGTGGTGGTTGGCAGGATCGTAGTCATCTTCATTTACGCCCATTACAATGGTGATGTCTTCGTCCTTTGCCGGAGCACTTATTATGACCTTGTTTGCCCCTGCCTCACGGTGTCCCTGTGCCAGAGATGCGTCCCTGAAATGTCCGGTGGCTTCAATTACATACTCAACCCCTGCCTCATGCCATGGAATTTTAGCCGGCTCCTTGATTGCAGATACGTTTATGTGTTCTCCATCTACAATTATACCTGTTTCATCGGCTGATACATCGCAATGAAACCTCCCCATTACAGAATCATACTTCAGCATGTGGGCAAGGGTGCGTGTATCTGTAAGGTCGTTAATGGCTACAATATCTATCTCCTTGAATTCGTTGTAAATTTTTGATGCCCTGAATACATTTCTGCCAATACGTCCAAAACCGTTAATCCCAACCTTTATTGCCATCTTTACAGACCTCCTGAGAAAATCTCATGAAATTGTTGATTTGAAGTAACTGTTCAGCGTGCTTATGTTAATAAAGGTTGGTAAATGGTCTTGTTTTTCCGTTCCGGTGAACAATTTCTTGTTTTTCTAAGGCAAGCTTAAGCCAAAATCGTGAAACTCGCTGGTACCTCGCTCGGCCAGACGCGATTTTATGACTGCGCTTCGCCAAGAAAAACTACGAAATTGTTCAAAGTCACTCCCAAACAAGACCATTTACCACGCTGACTAGATACGTTTTGAATTGATAAAACAGGCCATAAGTCCAATAATTTCTTCAGACGTGGGAGTTGAGCTTTGTTCCACCTGTTCTTAAAAATTATAGGTTCGGTAAAATAAATGTCCAGTGAAATATGGATAAAAAATGGATACAGGGAACCGATGAGGCGGTTAGGAGAGTGGGAATACCTGATGCACATACAAAACAGACTAGCTAAGTGGATGATTTCAGTTCCTTAAAGATTTTACGGACAAGTTTTTCCGCCTGTTTTTTGTTAGAGATTTCTCCTTCAATTCTGGCAGCCTCCACCTCCTTCATTATTTTTCCTATAATGGGACCAGGTTCAAGGTTTAACATGCGCATAATATCATTGCCATCCAATAGTTTTGGTGCCTTTTGGGCAGGCTGAAGCCGTTTAAGGTAAAATTCATGCACCCGTTCTGAAAGGTCCGCAAGTTCATTGTCAAGGTTTGGAGGTTTAAGGGGACCGCAGCCCGCCTTGCTGTCAGCCATTGCCTGGAGGAACAGCGCAGGATAGTGAGGGCCGGTTGCTTCAAGAAGACGTCTCAGTGCCCGTCTTGTGAGGCCTCCTGATCGAAAATTCGGAAGAAGATGAAATGGACGCATGTGGAGTTCAATCATGTGTGCTGTAAAATCCTGCTCCTCTCTGCTCCATCTGAGCCTTGCAGCTACCTCCCTGGCCATATCAGCACCAGTACGGTCATGGTTATAAAATGTAATCCTGCCGTTTTTTTCCCCTTTTTGGGCAGGCTTTCCCCAGTCGTGCATAAAGGCAGTCCACTTAAGGGCTGGTATGAGGCCAGGGTGTTTTTTGATCCAGGCAGTAAACTGTTTTGGGGCAGGGAAGGCTGATGCTGGATTGTCTATTAAAATGTCCATGAATCTCAATGTCTCTAAACAGTGCTCAAGCACATCAAGATGGTGAAATCCTGGCTGTTCCACCCCCTCAAGGCCGGTAATCTCCGGCAGTATCTCTTTTAAAAGTGCGGATTTTTCCATATTTTTGAAGGTGAAGCCGCTGAGTTTTGTTTGAAGAATACGGGTAAGTTCTGCATTTATACGTTCCGGTGCAGAAGAGGAGATAGACGGGGCTATGTTTCTAATTACAGCGGCTGTCTCAGGGGCTACCAGAAAATCCAGTTCTGCAGCAAAACGGAAAATTCTCACCAGCCGTAACGGATCGTCAAGGATATTTTTTTTTGAGATTGCCCGTACTATGCGGCTTTTGACATCTTCCAGGCCGTTACACGGATCAATCAGGTCAGGTACATGCGGGTCTTTGTCATTTTTGCCATTTTGCCATAGTTCATACAGCTTCAGTGCAGTCCCGGCAGGAAGTGCCATTGCATTTATGGTTATATCCCTCTTCTGAAGGTCCTCTTCAATAGAAGATGCCCCGTTCCTGAATTCACTGAAGTCAAGATAACAATTACCTGCCACTACCCGGGCTACTCCGTGGCTTTCATCAAGCACTACAAGCGTGCCCTTTACTGCTTCGGAAAACTTGCGCGCAACTGTTACGGCATCTGAGGGCAGCACGAGGTCAATGTCAATAACAGGGCGTGCAAGCAGCAGGTCCCTGACAGGTCCTCCGGCCCAGTAAAGTTCGTATTGTGATGAAAGGGTATTAAGTTCCTTTTTTATGGTTTTGTTAAGTATCATTGTGTCTGAACCAGAGGATCTGTCTATTGCAAAATTACCGTAAAAATAGCTCAAAGCTGAAAGCTCAAGGCTCAAAGTAAAAGAAGCCATGTTTGCTCTCATCTCCCGGCTATGAGCTTTCAGCTAACTTTCATGTCAGGGGGTGATAACCCCCATGTCATGAAAGTTTAGATATGTACTCCATTACTGCGTCATGCAGCATTGGCCTGAATTTTTTCATACCCTGCTGGTTTTCCAGTGTTGCTGAAGGAAATGTACGATTGGACAGAAATACTATTATAATTCCTTTTTTAATATCAATCCAGAAAGATGTGCCTGTAAATCCGAGGTGTCCAACGCTTTCAGGAGAGAAAAATGTTCCTGCACTGGAATTGGTTTTTGAAGGGGTGTCAAAGCCAAGTGCCCAGGTGCTATCCGGAACGGAACCATCCCGTGTCCAGAACTGTCTTAGAACAGAAGAAGAAAACCCGGTTATCTTCTTTCTGTTTTCATATGTATCAAACAGCCTTACAAGGAATGACAGGACACCTTCTGCGGTCCCGAATAGCCCGGCGTGTCCATATAGTCCAGCCCGTGCATTAAGGTCATTTACTTCACCCTGTATCATTCGTTTTTCCTCAGAGCACATACCTGTCGGGGCAATTTCTGTTATGCTGGCATGTGTGGCAAGGCATGAAGAATCAGTTATGCTTGGCACTTCAAAAGCTTCGATTATATTTTTTTGTATGAACTGATTAAAGTTTGTGCTGGCAGCCTGTTCCAGTACGCAGGCAAGGAGCATAAACCCGATATCACTGTAATTTGCCTTTGTACCCGGTTCGTATTCCAGCGGTTGATTGAAAATTTCCTGGAGAATCTCCTGCGTTGTTGGCGGGTCCCCTTTTTTTGTCCTTTGAAGCCATCTATTATAAAGAGGACGGTGTGCAGGCAGCCCTGATGTATGGCAGAGAAGCTGCCGCATTGTAATTGTCTCTTTGTCTGTTGGAATTTTATGAAATATTTCCTCAAGCCTTGTATCCGTGCCAATGATTCCGGCTGATACCAGTTTTATTATAGCACAAGCTGTAAAGGGCTTTGTAAGAGAGGCAAGATCAAAATATGTACGGGACGCAGATACCGGAGGACTCCACGGCACAAAGGTAAGCCTTCCCCATGAAGCGCTGAAACAGCGCCTGTCCCGAACATAAAAGGACAGCGCACATCCGGGGAAAAGCCCTGAATCAATCGCCTGTGTTATCAGCCTGTCTGTTTCTTCGAATGTTGTGTCTTGTCTGATGTTTTCTTTCAACTTGGCAACTGTGTTTTTTGTGAGAGTGTGTATTATAAGAGGAATTACACCACAACAACTATACCATAAATAGAGGAGTCACAAACAATGAAACGTTCAATGTCACTAATGCTTTCAACTATGTTGTGTCTGAATTTTTTGTTAGCTGTGCCTGTTTTTGCAGAATCAGAGCACTTAGGTGAAAATGCAGCGCCTGAAAGGTTCTGGAACTCAAAAGAGCCTGATCCCATGGTAATGGCGCTGGATGGAATAGTGGTACGGCCCGTGTCCTTCGTGGCCACGGTTGTTGGAAGCGTCTTTTATGTAATAACTTTGCCCTTCAGTGCAGCAGGCGGAAATTCAGACCGCGCCTATGAACAGATGGTCAAGTCTCCTGCCAGGGCGACTTTTTCAAGACCCTTGGGGCGGTTTTATCTTGATTTTCCTGAAGAGTCTTCAGGAACACCTCACGATTCAATTGGTGAAACAGTTGGTGAAACCGTTACGGCCGCAGGTAATGTTACATCTGTAGAAAGAGACGTGGCAGAATGATCAAAATAACGCTATATGGATTTGGCGATGGTCTGATTCGCTGCACAGTGGTGCATAACGGTTCAGGACCTTCAAATTTTGAAATATTGTCTTCAAACAAAAAACATCGATAGTGACTTTTTTGTCTCATTAGTCAGTGTCAGTTCCTGGACAAAGATGTCCCATAATGGCGACATTAATATTCTTGTTTTATAACTATTTGTTTTTGCTTTAATATTTTTTTGATTTTTAAGCGGCATGCTTCTTGCTTGTCTTGTTTGCAGAAGACAAGGGATGATCCTGGCAGCATGGACGGTTGGGAGGGGCCGGGATCATTCCCTTACTTTTTGATGCGTTTAAATAACAGCATAGGCTGGTCTTCAAATTTGCGGAAGTGCTCTGAACAGACGATAAAGACGATATAAACAGGAATGATCTGCCAAAAGCTTTGTTCAAACAGGCTTTGAAGCTTTGATAGAGGAACTGATTTTGAAAAAGAGACAGACCACAATAAAAAAACAGGTGAAGGCAGCAGGCATAGGACTTCACAGCGGCAAGAAGGTTGCTGTCCGTATAAAGCCGGCTCCTGCAGGAACTGGCATCTGTTTTATACGCAAGGACGTTGATCCAACAATGATAATCCCTGCCAAGGTTGCGTTTGTTGTTGATACCTCTTTTGCAACAACCATCGGTGCCTCTCATGCCACTGTTGGTACTATTGAGCATTTAATGGCTGCTTTTGCAGGTCTTGGCATAGACAATGCGGTTGTAGAAATTGAAGGCCCTGAAGTTCCTGCAATGGATGGAAGTGCTGCCCCTTTTATGGCACTGATGCTTGAGGCTGGCATCAAGGAGCTTGACAGGGTCATAAAGTACATGAAGATAATAGAGCCGGTTTCAATTGCCCACCAGGGAAAGAGCATTACCCTTGAGCCCGCCAGCTCATTTTCTGTTAGCTTTGAGATTGATTTTGAACACCGTGTAATTGCCAGGCAGAAGTGCGAGCTTGAGATAAACAGGGACAGTTTTGCAGACAAGATAGGAATTGCCCGTACATTCGGATTCTTGCACGAAGTTGAATACATGAGAAGCAAGGGGCTTGCCCTTGGAGGCTCCCTTGATAATGCAGTGGTGGTAGATGAAACCTCTGTACTGAACAGTGAGGGGCTCAGGTTCTCGGACGAATTTGTCAGGCACAAGATCCTTGACCTGGTTGGGGATCTCGCGCTGCTTGGGATGCCCATAATCGGAAAGGTTACGGCTGTAAGATCAGGGCATTCAATGCATCATGCTCTGGCAACCATGCTTCTTAAAAAGTCTCAGACATGGAAGGTTATAGAGGTAGATGATCCGACAGCAAATGTTTACAGGGGAACTTCTTATCTAAAATCTGCTGCAAATTATTAATGTTATCAATCTGTTGAAGCATGATGCCTTCATGTTGCCAACATGCAGAATCCCATGTTTCAGTCATAAATCCCAAAACAGGCATCTAATCAGGCCGGACATCAGTTCCGGCCTTTGTTTTTTCTGATTTGTCAATTCCTCATGCTGAAAAGCCCAAAGCGTTTTTTGCTGGTAAACCCGTGGATTTCTGACGTGGCAGCCTATAATTTCTGGATTCGCCCTCTTGGTCTTTACGTGGTGGCGGAGTGGCTGTGCCAGCGTGGTGCAGAATTTCATCTTGTTGACTGTCTCTCACCTTTTAAGGCTCCTGGACGCTTTGACCGTAGTGTGGCAGAACAGCCGAAATGTTTTCATACATACGGAATCAAACGCAGATTTTGCCGTTATGGAATATCTTTAGAGGAGTTTGTTTTCCGCTTAAGAGAGGCCCTTTCCGTTGCTGGCAGTTTTGATGCCGTTTTGATGACCTCTGCTATTTCGTACTGGTATCCAGGGGTTCAGTGGGCTGTTGAGTGTATCAGGCAGCATATGCCAGGAGTACCGGTTTACCTTGGAGGAATTTATCCTTCATTGTGGCCTGAGCACGCAGAGGCCCATTCCGGCACAGACCGTATTTTTCAGGGACCTCTGGAATTTTATTCAATTGAACTTGCAGATATTCTTGGGCTTCCCAAAAATCCTGTCAGAGAAAAGTTGCCGTGGTACAGGCTCGGGCTTCATGATGGTGTGGCCTACTCAGGTATTCGTACTGCTTATGGCTGTCCGTTCAGGTGCACATACTGTGCTTCCCGCATTGTATCCGGAGACTTTCGAGAACGAAGAAGTGTTGAGATAGTTGATGAGTTAACCTGGCTAAGGAGACGCGGGGTACGCCATGTGTCTTTTTATGATGACGCCCTGCTGGTTGACTTTAATAACAGATTAAGGCCGGTTCTTGAGGAGTTGAATAAAAAAAATATCCGCATGGCCTTTCATACCCCGAATGCCATGCATGCACGCCTTGTAAACAGCCATGTTGCGTATCTTCTCCACATATCTGGATTCAAGACCATCCGCATCAGTCTTGAAACTGTTGATGCAGCAAGACAGAAGGCAACCGGAGGCAAGGTGTTGAACAGTGATGTTGAAATGGCCGTCAGATTTCTTGAGGAAGCCGGATTCAAAGCCAGCGATATAGGTGTTTATCTCCTTGTAGGCCTTCCTGGCCAGGAATTGGAAGAAATAAGGGCAGGTATAAAGATGGTAAGGGCACTAGGTGCAAGGCCATATCTGGCAGAGCTTTCTCCAATCCCCGGAACCTCTGTATGGAACGAGCTTGAGGCACTGGGAAAGGTGTGGCAAGACATGGATCCGTTACTTACCAATAATTCTGTATTCTGGGAGTGGTCAGGTTTCTGCAGCAGACAGGAGTTTAATGAATTGAAACAATTATGTTCTGTTCGGAATATGTAAATGTAGAGTTATGTTGTAACTGTTCAGCGTATTGATGTTATAAGGCTGATAATTGGTCTTGGTTTTCCGTTCCGGTGAATAATTTCTTGTTTTTCTAAGGCTTGCTACGCTAAAATCGCGAAACTCGCTCGTTCCTCGCTCAGACAGACGCGATTTTCTGGCTCCGCTTCGCCAAGAAAAACTACGAAATTCTTCATAGTCACTCCAAAACAAAACCAATTATCACGCTGAATAGATACGTTATGTTTTAGTAATTTTTTCCGGCCTGGATGTCCAGTAGATATCCAATATCTGATACCCAGACTACAATAAAGAAAAACTTCTTAGGATTTCGGCTACTTTTTTATTATTCTTGGCAAGGATCCTGAATGCCTCCACAAGTTTATCAAGTTTTTTGTTGGTGGAATCAATATCCTTTTCTATCTTCTCCACCTTGAACTCAAAAGGCCTGGTCATTGTCCGCCTGTCCCAGACCGCAAATCCTATGGCAACCGCAACAATGGCTCCAAAGGCTCCGATTACTGCCATCATCAGGGTTTGCATTGATTCAAAACGCTTGTCAACCTGTTCAAAGCGTTTGTTCATGTCCTGCCTCAGTTCGTCAATATGCTTGTCAACCTGCTCGAAGCGCTTATCAACCTGCTCGAAGCGTTTGTCTATTTGCTCAAAATGTTTATCTATCTGGTCGAATCGTTTGTCAACCTACTCAAAACGATTGTCTATCTGGTTCAGGCGTTCATCAAGACGTATCAGAAGTTCCCTGTCTTTCTGAGTAAATGAATTCTCACCAGCATTAGCAAAGGCCGGAACCATAACAAGGAATATAATGGCCAGGAAGAAAAGAATGTGATTTTTCATGGTGGCAGCTCCTGTTTCTGTTAATGATCATAACCAGCCTCAAACAGGCGGGCAAGAAAATGTGGGAATATCGGAGCTTGATTTTTTACGTACGCCAGATCAGTACGGTTGCATATGCTGCCATTCCTTGACCTTTTCCTGCAAATCCCAAGGCTTCAGTAGTGGTTGCCTTAACATTGATACTATCAATACTGCAGCCTGTGGAACGGGCAAGGTTATCTCTTATATTGTCAATATAAGGGGCAATCTTAGGTTTCTGGGCAACCAGGGTCATGTCGGCATTTACAAGCTGCCAGTTACCGGAATCTTTTAATTTGTCCATTACATGCCCAAGCAGAATAATGCTGGATATGCCCTTGTACATCGGGTCAGAGTCAGGGAAGTGGCGGCCAATGTCTCCAAGACCTGCTGCACCAAGAAGGGCATCACACAGGGCATGTGTAAGCACATCGGCATCAGAGTGCCCTAACAGGCCCAGGTGATAGGGGATGGTCACACCGCCAATAATCAGCTTTCGGCCTTCCACAAGGCGGTGTACGTCATATCCAAAACCGGTGCGAAATGCAGGGAGTGTCATTTATCCTTATCCAGTTCCATGGCTGCAGCAAGCATACGTGCTACCCTGAGATCAGCCTCTGTTGTCACCTTGAAGTTGTGCATTGTGCCCTTTGAAACAGCAACCGGTATGCCGTTTGCCTCAAGCAGGCTTGATTCATCAGTAAAAGTCCAGCCGTTACGCTCTGCCTTGCGGTAAGCTTCAAGGATGTCCTCCTTGCGGCAGACCTGGGGGGTCTGGGCAAGGATAAGTTGTGAGCGGTCAAGGGTCTCAAGCACAATACCGGCACTATCAATCTTTTTAACAGTATCCGGGCAAGATATGCCTGGGATTGCAGCCCCTGCTTCAAATGCAAGCAGACACACCGATTCAATGTGATCAGTAGTGATAAAGGGCCTTGCAGCATCGTGGACTGCAACCCAGGGCGTATCTGCAGAAGATGCCTTTATTCCATTTAATACAGACTCCTGCCTGGTCCCGCCGCCTGTTACCACAGTGGCTGGCTTTGAACAGACATATTTTTCTGCAATTTCAGATGCCAGTTCAACATAATTAATGGGGGTTACGATAACCACATCACTTACCAGATATGTGCCGCAAAACGCCTCAATACACCAGGCAATAAGCGGTTTGCCTCCAAGGTCAAGAAATTGCTTGGGAAGATCACTTCCAAGTCTGGTTCCTCGGCCACCTGCGGCTATTACTGCTGATACTTTCATAAATACCTTTTTCTAATGTAACTGTTCAGCGTATTAATTGAGGTTAGTGAATGGCCTTGTTTTTCCGTTCCGATGAAAAATTTCTTGTTTTTCTAAGGCTTGCTCCGCCAAAATCGCGAAACTCGCTGGTGCCTCGCTCAGCCAGGCGCGATTTTTGTGGCTACGCTTCGCCAAGAAAAACTACGAAATTCTTCAGAGTCACTCCAAAACAAGACCATTCACTACACTGAATAGATACTTTCTAATTTTTTAAGCCCAGATTGAGCGCTCGAAACGCTAAATCTAGGTTAAGGAAATACCTTTCCTGGATTCATAATACCATCAGGGTCAAAGATCTTTTTAATGCCCTTCATAAGTTCAAGGGAAGCGGTTCCGGTGCCAAGTTTCATAAAATCCCTTTTTGAAAGACCAATGCCATGCTCACCTGATATGGTTCCAGAGAGAGCAACGGCCATGTGCATAAGTGCATCAACCGCATGCTCCATATCTTTTACCGCACCGGCATCATTAATGTCAAAGAGCAGATTAACGTGGAGGTTTCCGTCTCCTGCATGCCCGAATACTATGATCCTGGTGTTAAATTCAGAAGAAATCTCCTCGATCTTACTTATTGCATCAGGCAGCCGTTGCCTTGGAACACAGATATCCTCGCTTACCTTCCCTGTGTATCCAAGTTTCCTGATTGCAGGAGAAAGCCCTCGCCTTGCCCTCCACATCGCCTGGGCTTCGTTATTGTTCGATGCCCTGACCACTTTTAATGCACCACTATCGGCACAGCTCTCAATTATGGTATCAAGCTGCGGAGAAATAGAGGACTCTGGGCCGTCCACCTCTACGAGAAGCATTGCAGCACCTCCTGATGGCACTGAAACAGGCAGAAGCCCCTCAATACATTCGATGCTGGTTTTATCAAAGAATTCTGCGCAACGTGGAAGGATTCTGTTCTGAAAAAAAGATTTTACGCCGCGGCATGCAGAAGAAGCATCAGGAAAAAAGACAAGCGCTGTGCCAGAAGCCTCAGGGGCAGGAATAAGCCGCAGGGTGATTTCGGTAACAATACCCAGGGTGCCTTCGCTACCAACCATCAGCCTGGTAAGGTCATATCCAGCCACATCCTTTGCTGTGGCATGGCCTGTGGTGATAATATCCCCGGAGGCAAGCGCCACCTCCAGATTGAGCACATAGTCACGGGTTACCCCATACTTAACAGCCCTTGCTCCGCCCGCTCCGGTATTGACGTTTCCCCCAATGGTACAGAAGGCTAGGCTTGCCGGATCCGGCGGGTAAAACAGCCCGAACTCAGAGACAGCCTGCTGAAGGTGGCCTGTGATCACACCGGGCTGCACCCGTGCTGTAAGATTTCCAGGGTTTATCTCAAGTATCTGGTTCATTGCCGTAAAGACCACGGCAATGCCGGCAGGGGATGGGACAGCACCTCCTGTAGTACCGCTTCCCGCCCCCCTTGGGTACACAGGGACCTTGTATTTTGATGCAAGTGAGAGGATTTCAGCAACCTGATTGGTCGTTTCTGGAAGGATTACAGCTCCTGGACAGGATTCATATCCGCTGGCATCATAACCATAGCAGATAAGATCAGCCGGGTCTGTAAGGAGCCTTCCATGGCCTGCTGCTGATTCAAGACCCTTTAGAAATGAAGGGGGGAGTTCTGATCTCACATGCTAAACCACGGACTTTCTATTTCCACCGCATCTTTTCAAGCTGATCATTTAAAAACTCAAGTTCACTGCGGCGCTTTGCCGAGCTGTTAAGCTCTTTTTTGATCTTTCGTACAGCATAGAGCACAGTGGCATGATCCCTGTCAAATTCACGGCCAATTGCCTCAAGGGAGTATTCAGTATGCTTTCTGGCAAGGTACATGCCTATTTGTCTTGGCGTGGTGATAATCTTCTTCCTGGATTTGGAAAGCAGTTCCTTCTCAGACAACTGGAAATGTGTACAGATCATCTGTTTGATCTGCGCAAGGGAAATCTCCTGCGGTTCTCCAACAAGGTCATGGATCACCTCTCTTGCAAGCTGCAGATCTGCCTTGCGCTTCATAAGGGATGATTTGGCAATAAGGCCAACAACAGCCCCTTCAATACGCCTGATATCGCCTGTGAGGTTTTCTGCCAGGAACTCTGCTATTTCTGTATCAAGCTCAACTCCCTGGCTTCTTGCCTTTCTCTGAACGATTTTTATGCGGGTATTGTAATCAGGCGGATTGATTGTGGCTATAATGCCGCTTGAGAGCCGGGATTTAAGTTCGGCATTTACATCAGAGATCTGCCTGGGCAGCCTGTTACCTGTAAAGATAACGGTTTTGCCAGTGTCAAGCATGGGATCAAGGGCCTGGGCAAGCTCTGTCTGGGTGCGCTGCCTTCCGGAAAGACAGTGAACCTCCTCAAGCAGAAGCACATCACAGTTTCTATGATACCTGTCCTTGAACTCATTAAGGGAGCCGTTTCTAATTGCCTTTACAACCTGATTTGTAAACTCGTTTGCTGACAGGTAACAGAGCCTTGTGTCGGGCTGTGCTTCCATAATTGCCTGACCCACCGCCTGGCTCAGATGACTTTTTCCAAGCCCTGAGTCAGCCTGCAGGTATACTACCCTGGAACCCTCAGCCGGAGATTCCGCCGTTGATCTGCATGTAGAATAGGCGTACCTGTTCCCCTCCCCCACAATAAACTCCTGGAAGGTAAAACGGGAACAGAAGTTGGGCCTGGGCAGCTGATTAGGGGCAAACTGAGGCAGGTGAAGCTGGTTTCTGGCTGCATGACTTACCTTTTCTGCAGGTACAAGCCGTATCTTCAGGTTGTCATAATCAGCCAAGACATGCTGAACCAAAGGGAGATAATGTTCCTGAATCCAGTTTGCAACAAACTGATTAGGACACTCAACCAGCAGAGATTCACCATCAACCCCTCCATAGGTAAGAGGGGTAATCCATACCCTGAAGCTGCTCTCCGGAATTTTTGACTTTAACTCTTCCCTGATTTTTTCCCAGACTTCCCTCATTAATCTGATACTCCCCAAACCAACCTAATGATACAAAAAGAGCCGTATCCACAATTTTTCACGTTTCAAGGTGAAATACAAATCAGTGGATTAGCACAAATGTGGTTACAGATGTTAAATACTACCGGAAACTACCTTAAGCTGACAGTATCAGCATTTAATAAAATGACATGATGCCTTATGGTTACCCTAAGCCAGATTTAATGCCTGTATGGTTTGACGCAAACCCACCCATCAAAACATTAAACAATAAAGATTCTGGCTAAACTTTCATGACATGGGATCTGTCACCCCATGATGACATGAAAGTTGGCTCAAAGTCGTAAGCTGAAAGCAAACATGACTTCTCTTGCTTTGAGCCTTGAGCTATTTTCATGGTAAATGCTTGAAATAGCATCCAGGTAAACATTTCTGCCCTGAAACCGCCAAGTTATATGGATTTACTTATCACGCAAAGATGCCCGAAAAGTAGATTATAACCGGTGATTTTATTTAAAATTAAGGTTAAGATAATTGTTTAGAATGAAAAAGTTTGAATCCCGTTTTCTGATTGTGAAGTTTTATTTAACCTTAAAGACCTTTTCCGTCAAAGAAGGTTGGGGCTGATTTTTTGATGTTTGGCCAAAGCAGTTTTTAACAATGAATCGCGTCTCAGTGTAACGATAATTCCAATAAAAAAAAATAACTATTTGATTTTGCATGATTTTTGAATAGTGTAAAAAATATTTGTAAAAACAATATATTAGAAACTAGTCCAAAAGTTATTAACAATTTATCCTCAAAAAAACAACCTTTGATTTTCTGCATAATTCTTTTTTTTTCTTCCTTTTTCTTTTATTTTCTCGCTCATCTTCTAACGTATTTTTTGTTGTTTTTTTGACTTTTCAGTC
>WGBG01000196.1 GCA_015494395.1 Deltaproteobacteria bacterium | reverse complement strand
TCCCCCGCTCGTTTCACAATTCGGTCGCCCGTCTTAAGGTCAGGGAACATTTTCAAGAACTGGTCTTTACGCAAACGAATTTTACCCTTCTTCCCCGCATCCGTCCGGTAGTGAATCACTATAAGTCCTTCTTGAAAATTGTTATCGTCATCGTAGTAATCAGCTTCTTCCTTGACATTGGTCACCACCCCGTACCAGGACGCCTGCATCTTTTTCTTCTGAAAGAACATGATCACCACGCCCAGTGCGATAGCCAGGCAAATACCTGCAAAAAGATCCATGGTTTCCTCCTATCCTTATTCGCCTACTCTTGACTATTAACCAGTTGCCTGCCCTCTGACATACAGCACAATTCTCTATATTTTGCGTCAAGTTAAACTACGCTATTCCTTCATCAGGCCTGAGTCAACCTGCTCCAGCAACCTGTGAACCTGAAAAATTGAACATTTTACAACCTGCAGTGTATCTATTCAGCGTGTAAATGGTCTTGTTTTGGAGTGACTTTGAAGAATTTCGTAGTTTTTCTTGGCGAAGCGTAGCCATAAAATCGCCTCTCGCTGAGCGAGTCACGAGCGAGTTTCGCGTTTTTTGGCTTAAGTGAGCTTTAGAAAAACAAGAAATGATTCTGTGGAACGGAAAAACAAGACCATTTACCAACCTTTATTAAAATAACATTACCGTCAATACGCTGAACAGTTACCCTGCAGTTTCATTTTGCACAGGGCATCATTTGATAAATGAACGGCAGATTGTGCAAATCGGGAATACAAGGTTATGATTTACACAATCCACTGACAGCCCAATATCATGAGTTGTGCGATTTTGCTCATGAGTTATCATACTGGTTGGCAGGCTGTCTGGTTATCACAATTTAAGACCTCTGTCAGTAGCCTGGCAAAACCACCCTGGTACGGCGGAATATACATTTTAAATCCTGTCCAGGCTCCGAATATCTGGAAGGCTGTAACCGTCCAGCAGGAACAGGATCATGAATATGCCTGAAAGCGCCTCAAAACCAACCCGCACTGCCCTTACCACCATGACATTGACATCTCTGTTTCCTCTATGGGCCATCGGTGTTTCCGCTGTTGCATGGTTATGGCCAGGGCCCTTTGTTCAATCAAGGCCCGCCATAGTACCCCTGCTGGGAGTTATCATGCTAAGCATGGGCATGACACTTACCTGCAGGGACTTTCTGGAAGTGGCAAGGAGGCCGCGTACAGTTGCAGCCGGCGTATTTCTCCAGTACTTTTTCATGCCCCTTTCTGCCTGGCTTATCTCCAGGCTCCTGCACCTGTCTCCGGCGCTTACAGCAGGAATGGTCCTGGTAGGCGCATGCCCCGGGGGAACTGCATCAAATGTTATCTGCTTTCTTGCAGGGGGAAACGTTGCCCTTTCCATCACACTTACCGCATGCTCAACACTGCTTTCTGTTGGTGCCACCCCCCTGCTCACACTCCTTTATGCGGGCCAGACAGTTCCTGTTCCCGCGGCAGACATGTTCCTGTCAATCCTCAAGATTGTACTTGTCCCCGTTACGGCAGGCATAGCCATAAACACCCTGGCGGGAGCAAGGATCAAGCCATTAAAAAAAATCCTGCCCCTTGTCTCAATGGGGGCCATTGTATTCATTATCGGGATTGTGGTTGCCCTTAACCACCACAACCTGGCCACAATAGGAGTTGCCGCAGCCGCAGCGGTAATTCTGCATAACCTTTCAGGACTTGCCGCAGGCTACCTCGTGCCAAGGGCAGCAGGCTGGGACACCAAAACCTGCCGCACCATAGCAATAGAGGTGGGTATGCAGAATTCCGGGCTTGCAGTGGCCCTTGCTCTTAAATACTTTTCTGCAGCAACGGCCCTTCCAGGAGCGGTTTTCTCTCTATGGCACAACCTCTCAGGCTCCATGCTGGCTTCATTCTGGTCAAAAAAACCAGGACCTGATACACCCCGGAATCAGGCCCTTCGGCCTCCCCTGGGATAGTCATCCAGGTCCCAAAGTGGAGGGCCATCCCAGTTTTCCGTGCGATCCCCTTCAAAAAGCATTGAGGCCACTTCAGGAAGATCCAGTTCCATGAGTTTTTCCCTTAGTGGAATTCCGCTCTCCTCATCATAACCGTGAACCCTGTAATACTCCCTGAGCATCTCCCTGTGCTCCCTGCGTTCCTCCTCACCCCGGCTGGAATCACGGACATCAGGCTTCTGCGGTATCCGGTCATGCACTGAACTTATGCCATGACGAACATTAAAGGCACGCTCGGTTATGTAGATACGTTCCCCTGCCTTCATGACTTCATCCTCTGTGTAATCAATGCCTGTTGCACTGGAAAGCAACCTTGCCACACCATACAACAAGGGGTACTTCCAGACCAGCGGCACTGCAGCAACCCAGCTTGTAACCGCCCCCTTGCACCTTCCAAGGGCATCTGTCACTGCTGTCACACACTCACACACTGTAAGGCAGTTAACCACATCTGTCTCTACATCAGGAACAAATCCCTCACTGACAAGCCCTGTAAACACCTCGCCGTCATTTTCACCGTAGGCCCATGTTCTGCCCCTGAGGTGATCCGCACCCCGGGTTGACGTTGCATGGGCAAGGGCCATGATTCCAGGCGGATGCACTCCCCGTGAAAGCCCTTTTACATGCCAGCAGTAATCAGGGGCCTTGCCGCCAATAATCTTTGCCATATTGTAAAGGCCCTCGGCAACCACGTTACCAAACCCCTCACGCATGGCAGTCTGGTGTACAAGCTCTATCTCTGCCTGTGCATCCTCCCAGTCAAGATTAAGCCCCCGGGTCTCTTTCGATGAAATAACGCCATGGGCAAAAAGGTCTTTTGCAAGGGCAATGGTATTTCCAAGGGCAATTACATCCATGCCATACTTGTCTGAAAGATTTGAAAGCACCATGATGGCTTCAGGCCCTGTTACACCGCAGTTAAGCCCTAAACAGTGAATGGATTCATACTCAAGTCCAGCGTTTTCTTCACCCCTGTAAGGGCCGTCAGGAATAACGTACCTGTTCTTGCAGGCAACCGGGCAGCCGAAACAGGCATATCTGCCGCTTTCAAAGCGCTTCCACGAATCGGGCATCAGTTCTTCCGGTATGTCCTCTTTCTCAAGATAGCGCTGGTAATGGCGGAATCCAGGCTCCCACGTAAGCACCCCGATATGGGTGCCATACTTCCGAACAGTATTGTGCTGAAAATCATCAGTCAGAAAAAATTTCCTGTCTGCATCAGCAAGCTCCCTGAACTCATCAGCCCTTGCAAGCGTAGGTTTGATCGTGCCCCGCACCGCTATTGCCTTCAGCCGTTTGGCCCCCCACACGGCCCCGCTTCCCCTTGCAGCAGAAGAATGTTTGTCAACAATGGTAGAGGCAAAACGGACGAGGTTCTCCCCTGCCTGGCCGATACAGGCCACGCGCACATCCCTGCCATGCTCCTTTTTCAGTGCGTCAACGGTCTCCCACGTATTTTTCCCCCATAATGATGATGCATCCCTTAGTTCCGCCCTACCGTCCTCTATCCACAGATACACCGGTGACGATGAGGCGCCTCGCACTACCAACTGATCCACACCGGCCAGTTTAAGGAACGTGGGAAACATACCCCCGGCGCTTCCGTCTCCCAGAATGCCGCTGTACGGAGAAAACGTGCTTACCTCAACACGGCTTGAAAGTGGAAGGGGAGTACCGGAAAGGACGCCCGGTGCGATACACAGGACATTTTCAGGACCAAGCGGGTCAATGCCAGGCTTGACATCCTTGAGCAGGGTATATGAATTAAGTCCCCTGCCACCCAGAAACTTCCTGGCTGTCTCTGGATCAAGCGGATGCCACTGAATCTTTTCGGAAGTCAAATCAACATCCAATACCTTGCCCTGCCAGCCATTCATATCCACACCTCCGTTACAAATGAACCAATAGTTACTTCCTGTAATTTCAGCATACTAGATAATCGTTACAGATAACCTTAACGGCTGCTTATCCAGCTTATTCCACTGGCACCCAGTGAACCCCTTCTGCAGATATAAAACACTGTAAAACAGAACCTGGCTCAGGAATTTTTTCCAACCCTCTAATCTCCCTGGGGGAAAATGCAGCCCTGATCACGTTGTCTCCGGGAAATACCAGCTCCAAAGAGATCATTGTTCCGGTTGCATCGACAGACCTCATGGTAGCATGCCCCTGCCATAAAATTTTATCTGCCGGAATTTGTGATTGACCAGAAAGGCCTACGGACCAGTGGGGGACTGTAAGCTGGATCCGCCTGTACGTTCCGCAGGGGGAATGCCCAAGCACGCTTGCGCTGATGCTACCCATTCCAGGGATATGAACCTTGCCCTTATCATCAGCCTCCGCCCTGATAAACCCGGCAATCCCCACAAGCTCTGCAACAAGCCTGGTATTGGGGCGGGCGAGCACATCATCTGGGGACCCCTCCTGCAGGATCCTTCCATTACCCATGACTGAAATGGCATCAGCCAGCATAAATGCCTCTGAAAGGTCATGAGTTATGTGTAGTACTGTGAGGCCAAGGCCCTGGTGAATCCGCTTAAGCTCAACCTTGAGCTTCTCCCTGGTAAGCCTGTCAAGCGCGCTCAAGGGTTCATCCAAAAGAAGCATGCGTGGACGCATAACAAGGGCACGGGCAAGGGCGGTTCGCTGTTTCTCTCCACCGGACAGGTGGCGCGGAGTGCTGGAAAGCACCTTGGTAAGCCCCATGAATTCCGCCATCTCCTGTACCCTGGTTCGAATCTCACAGGCTCCCCTTCCCTGCATCCTGAGACCAAAGCCGATATTATCCCGGACATTCATGTGTGGGAACAGGGCATAGTCCTGATAAACTATGCCAAATTTCCTTTTCTCAGGGGCAAGCCCGGTTATATCTCTTCCCTCCAGGATCACGGCGCCTGAACCAGGTTTTCTAAGCCCGGCCACTATTTCAAGCAGGACTGTCTTTCCTGTCCCGGTTGGGCCAAGCACCACCCGGTACTCGCCTCTCTGCACATGCATATCAACAGGGCCAAGGCTGAAGCCCCCCAGTCTCAGCGCTATTTCCTCAAGACGGAGCATGTCAGAAGGCCCCTCTGCCGCGCCCTGAAATCCATCGCAGGCAGGCAAATATCACCAGGCACAGGAGAATCAGAATAACTGCAACCGGGCTTGCGTATTTAAGCCCGTAAGACTGAAACCGGTCCCATATGAGTATTGGAGTGATCATTGGATGGTAGGTCAGGATGACAACAGCACCGAACTCGGAAATGCCCCTTGCCCACATCATTATTGCACCGGAAAGAATGGTGCGCCATGAAAGGGGAAGTGTGATCCTGAAAAATGTCTGCCATGCCGATGCCCCAAGGGTGCGGGCAACGCTTTCAAGCTTTGGGTCAACGGCAAGAAAGGCATCCCTTGCGGAATTAACCAGCAGGGGCAGAGAAACGTATGCCATGGCAAGGCTGATACCCGCCTCGGTACCCACAAAAAAAAGCCCCAGTTTGCCCAGAAAACTTCCAAGCATGAACTTCCTGCCATATACCATGAGAAGGGCAATACCCATTGCCGTATGAGGTATCATAACAGGAAGGTCAATTATTCCCTGGACAATGCTCTTTCCGGGAAAATCACGCCGTGCCAGGATATAGGCCACTGGAATCCCCAAAACCACACAAACAGCCGTTGCCCAGAGGGCCGCCCTGAGGGTAAGCGCTATGGAGGAAAGCACCTGGGCATCGGTCACCGTATCCCGAAGCAACGCTGGATCGGCAGTGACCACCAGGTTTACAACAGGAATTAGCAGCAGCAGCACAAACACCACCGAAACAAGGGAAAACACCCGGTTAAAACCCTTCAATATGCCCTCCTGCAACCGGCTTTGACAGCAACAGCCTTATCCTGTGACCATAATCAATTCTGAAGGTTCTGCCTTATGTGCACCAGCTCCCTAATCACAGGGGGCAATCGGTCAACTTTGCCACTTGCAACCGGAGGGGACAACGGGGGCTGGCCATTCCTGCGCATTATCTCCTGCCCTTCAGGGCCAATGACAAATGCTACAAACAGCTCGGCTGCATGGCGGTTTGGCGCATTTTTGCACACTGTAATACCGTAAACCATTGGCTTGCCATACCTGGTTATATGTTCTCCAGGCCTCCTGCCGCTGATCTCCACCTTGGCCTTTTTGTAAAATTCAGCAAATTTGGCTGATTTGAGGTTAATCTGGTCTGGCAGTTTCACAAACGGCATGCCATGCTGCTCACACACTGAACGGTATATAAACAGATAATCAAGCTCCCCGCTTTCAAGCAATGCTATAAGGTCTGTCTCCTTGGGCCTGATATTTCGCCTGGGGCAATACGCCTGTAATTTTCTATAAAGCCCCGCTCTTTTATAATAGTGCTCTGCAAGCTGCCATACCAGGAGAGTCCTGTAACCGCAGGGATCTGTATCAGGGTCGGAATGTCCATAGGACACCCCGTCCCTGAGGAGAATTCTGTACCAGTTTTTGCCATTTATCTCATTGGAAAATCTGGAATCCGGACGATACATTATTGCCATCTCGTTGGTAGCAAACGAGATATTCCAACTGGCATAACCGGGAATCAGGAGATTGTCTATGACAGAATAATCCGCTGACGCCATGACATCACAGGGCTTTTCAAGGTCCACTATCTTCCTTGCGCATGTCCTTGAGCCTGCTGCCTCGCGGTAAATTTTGATATTCGGGTAGTGTGCCTCAAACGCTTTGCTAATCTCCCTGAAAGGGATGGAAAGTGAACCTGCATGAAATATTACGAGACTGCCAGATACTTCGCTGTTAACGCTGTTTTCCTGTGCCCCGCAGGGGAAGGCGCACAGTACGGAAGCAGAGAAAAACACGACAAGGAATCGGTATATTGCAATAAAATTCGATTTCATAAAAAAACTCCTGGTGCATGTCCAAAAGAAGCAGCAAAATTCCCTTTGCGCCCTTTGCGTCCCTTGCAGTTCAGCTTTTGTCTTTTCAGACATTGAGCCTTCAGCTTTGAGCCCTTTTAAGATGGGCAATAACCATCCTGATTTCACCGTAAGAATAGTCGTCCCCCAAGGCCTTTTTAACCCGGCTCATGCTGCCACCTGTCTCCTGGGAAAGCTCCTGGCTGATACGCTTCACCCGCTCTTCATCCATCAGCCTGCTAATGGAGATTTCACCACGGGCTATGCAGTCTGCAAGATGCTTTTCAATGGTGGACACAACCAGGCCCCGTTCCGCAGCAATCTCCTTTATGTCTTTGCCTTGGTTGAAAAGCCCAAGGGTTATTTCACGGGTTGAACGGGTCTCAGGAGCAGGTTTACCTTCCTCGTGCCCGGGCAACTCGGGTCTAACAGGACCTGTGATACCGTGCCGTTTGCGGTAATCGTTCACAATATCCAGGAGTTCCGCACCGAACCGCTCCAGGGTTCTGGGGCCGATACCATGTATACGGCCAAGTTCCCGTGGATTTTCCGGCAGCCGCATTGCTATTTCAATCAGTATCCGCTGGTGAAGTACCTGGTAATGGGCAACTCCCAGCCCGGCAGCCTTACCGGAACGCCAGTCCTTCAGGGCATGGAAAAGTTCCGGATGCTGAATATCCGATTCCTTCCAGGCAGCCGTGACCTTTTTGCCTGGCCTTTCCGGTTCAAAGGCATTATCAGCGCGGGAAACAGCTTTCAGGTAACGGATGGGAGAGAATCCATTCTCGCAGGTCTTTATTCCCGCAAGGCGGATTGCAAGCTCCCGGCGGGTATTTTCCAGGCTTCGGCTGACTTTTTTGCGAAGATCCGTATTATCCGTCTCAAATCCCAGGGATTTGAGGGGTGTTTCAAGCAGGCTCCCCATCTTGTCCTGAAACCAGGCCGATGCCTTTTTCACCCGTTCCCGCACATAGTCGTCTTCTTCAGGCAGAGTATGTGGTGAAAAATTCTTGCGAAGCTGATTGCAGAACTTTTCACTGACAACAAAGATATCCTTGATGGCCTGTTGTTCAAGTTCACGAAAATCAACTCCCCCAGCTACCCGGAGCAATCTGGCATTTGAGGAGAACAGGTAAACCAGGTAACCGAACCGCTTGCGCAGGAGCTTAAGATCAAAGCAGCCAAGCAGCAAATCCTGCTGAAAGCGTATCTTTGCCTCCTGCAACATATCTTCCGAAGGCGGATTATTCCGCACATGGCGGTCAAACTCCTGCACTGCGGAATCCACTGCAATGCCTCGCGGATCAATGGGAGTTGCCAGCACCATGCCCTCCAGGGTCTTGCAACGGCTAAGCGCCACGTAGAGCTGACCTGCGGCAAATGCCTTGCCTGCATCAATCACAGCCTGTTCAAAGGTAAGCCCCTGGCTCTTGTGGATGGTTATTGCCCAGGCAAGTTTCAGGGGAAACTGCTCAAACTGGCCTACCACCTCTTTTTCAATCTCACCATCCTCATCGTTAACCCGGTACCGGATATTCTCCCACTTGACAGGCTTTACAGCAATATCGTGTCCATCACCTGGACATCGCACCCGGATTTCTTCAGGAGACACCGAATTTACCGTGCCGATCCTGCCGTTATAGTAAAGGTTATCCACCGGGTCATTGCGCAGAAACATCACCTGGGCGCCTTTCTTGAGTTCCAGGACGGCAGGAGTGGGTTGAAGCTGATCAGGGAAATCACCTGAGACAGTGGCATTGAACCTGTAAAGCTTTCCAGGAAGCCTCTCAAGCCGCTTCAGGTTTATTGCTTCGGCATAACGGTTATGGGTGGTCAGCGTGATATAACCGCCTTTTTCATCAGGCTGGAAGTCAGACAGATACCTGCTGTTAAGCAGGGCTGCCAACTCCTCGTCCAGCCTGTTTTCACGAACCTGGTTAAGGATCCTGATGAACTCCTGGTCGGGCTGGCGAAAAATATGCTTAAGCTCAATGGTTACAAGCTCGGTGCGGGCAAGCGCCTTGCTGCTGAAAAAGAACAC
>WGBG01000195.1 GCA_015494395.1 Deltaproteobacteria bacterium | reverse complement strand
TTTGTACAGATTGTCCAGCTCATAAAAATTTGAATTTTGTTCAGATTATTTTGCTGACCCAACCAGAAAAAAGAGAGTCACTTGCCAGCCTGAAAGGCCTGAACGAATAACGTAAGCGCCACACTAACCACAGGTCACAGCTCGCGGGCAAGCCAACTGCTCAGCAGTAACATTCCATGGGAGCAGAGCCTCGTACTCTTCCAGTGATGCTGCCAGCGGTAACTGCTCAAAGATATAACGCAGATAAGCATACGGCTCCAGTTTGTTCGCCTTGGCTGTTTCAATCAAACTGTACAGCAGAGCGCTGGCTTCAGCCCCTTCCTGGGTTCCTGAAAACAGCCAGTTCTTCCGTCCGATCACAAAGGGACGAATGCCGTTCTCAGCCATATTGTTGTCAATGGTGAGTTGGCCATCTTCTATATAACCGATGAGCCGGTGCCAATGATTCATGGTATAGGTAATAGCCTTGCCAAGTAGTCCCTTGGGTGGAGTCTGAAGCTTTTTCTTGGCCAGCCATTTTTCAAAATCATCCAGTATGGGCCTGGCTTCATCCTGCCGCATACGATACATCTTCTCTGAGGAATATTTTTTATCTCTGGCGAGCTTCTCTAACTTGTACAGTTTTTTGATATAACTCAGTGCCTTATCTGCTGCCCCGGCTTTCCGGTTCTTCCCCTGAGCCTTGGTCACATCAGTGAACTTGCGACGGGCATGAGCCCAGCAGCCAATATGGCGAACACCCTCTCTCTGATCCAGAAAGTTATAGCCGCTATACCCATCAGTCTGCACGGTTCCCTGAAAATTACCCAGGAATGTATTGGCAACATCACCGGCACGGGTCGGATGGTACTGATAAAGAAGAACTGATTTTACGGGATCTCCTCGGCGGAAAAGCCACATATAAGACTTGGAAGTTGGATCTCGGCCAGCTTCTTTCAAAACCTGCACCGTAGTTTCATCAATATTGATAAAAGAGGCGGCCAGAAGTTCATCTTCAAGCAGATTGAGCAGGGGCTGACAGGCTGATGCCGCCTGCATGGCCCATCTGCACATAGAAGTTCTTGATACATCCACTCCAAGGCGAAGCAATTGCTTTTCCTGGCGGTAAAAAGGCGTATGGTCAATGAATTTACCCGTCAGGATGTGGGCCAACAGGCCGGGGCTGACAATGGACTTGGGGATAATCTGCGGATGAACCGGAGCAATCTTGACTGTGGGGCCGTCACCTTTAACACCTTCACAGGACGGGCAGGCATACTTGGGACGTATGTGGCGGATAACCTGAATTGTTGCAGGAATGATATCAAGCTGCTCGGAAACTTCTTCTCCGATCCGTTTCAGTTCACAGCCACATGCACAGACTTTATCGGCATCATCAATATCATGAACCTCTTCAACCCTGGGAAGCTCCTCGGGAAGAGGCTTTCTGCCGCGCTTCTTACGAGTATGACCAGATATATGAACTTCTTCCGCCTCTTCTTCCTCATCCACGGGTTCCGGCATGTCAAACAAGGGCAGTGGCTGCGGGCCGTCTGCAGGGATAAACTTTTCGCTTTTGCGACCAAACAACTGGGCTCGCAGGAGCTGAATCTGCTCACGCAGGATACCTGTTTCCTTGTCATAACGAGTACGCAGCTCAACAATTTCGCCTTGTTGTGCGATTACAATTTCCTTCAAGGAGTCCGGTGTATCCGGCAGTGTGGCAACATCTGTATTCATGCGAAAAAGAATAAGACAATATGCTGATATTGCAAGTTATTTTGTAGAAAATATCTGCTTTTTTATACCATGGATTTATACTCTAATCTGCGATGTGCAGCAGGCTCATCAAGGGAGAGTCCATCCAGCAGCCAACCGAGTTCATTACCGTGTACATTAAGTACATCATCCTCCGTTTCAGGCCACTTGAATCGATCCTTTTCCAAACGTTTATGCCAGAGGCAGAACCCGTTACGATCCCAGTAGAGAATTTTGATAATGTCGCGCCTGCGGTTACAGAACGCGAACAGGTGGCCGGATAAGGGATCAAGTTCAAGCTGCTCGGCAACCAGGATGGACAGCCCGTTTATTGATTTACGCATATCCGTAACTCCCGGAGCAATAAATACCTGAGCAGTGTTGACTGGAAAAAACATCACCGGTTCTCCAGCACTGACAGTACTCTTTGCAGAGTGGCCGATGAGAAATGATCACCAACCTCGATAGACAACCGGTCAGTCACACGAATGTTCAGTTCAGAGCTTTTAGATTGCCCTGGAGTGTTGAGTACTCGTTCAAGGGGAACCGGAACCAGAGTTGTTTCTGTACTCCTGGACAATTTATGTTGCCAGTAGGTCAGGGCATGATAGGACAGCTTATGCTGTCGGCAATACTCTGCCCGGCTCAGGCCACTTTTTTTCAATGCCTTTACGTGGGCCTGCCAGTGTCGCTGATGGGGTGGTTGTTTTACTCCTGCTCCTGAGCTGAGTCTCGTCATTGGAATCCTCCTTGATTAATGTCTGGAGGTCCATCATGCCTCGCGCACGTACAGAAAAAAAGATGGGGTTTATGTGGCGCTTACATGGGGTCAAAAACACTTACACCGCCCTTAACTCCGGCACCAGTAGCCGAGTTACTAATTAATCTCGCATAATCGTCTTTAGCAGATGGCGGTAAAATATCTTCATTGCCTAATCTACCAACCTCGCTATTTATCCC
>WGBG01000194.1 GCA_015494395.1 Deltaproteobacteria bacterium | reverse complement strand
GAGTGGCATAGTTTTCTATTTGGGCCTGCAATGAATCAATATCTGTTTTTCTCTGCTCTGCGAGTTTTGTCTGGTTGTCACATGCTGTCGTAAGGTCCTCTAGTTGATGCTCCCTTTGCTTCAGGTCCTGTTGGTATTGATCAAGCTCTGTCTTTAATTTAGTAATGCGCTTCTCCAGTTCTTCAACCAGTTCTGTTTGATTTGTTTTGGCAATAAAAATTTCCTCTAATTCTTCCTGCACTTGGTGAAGTTGCAAAAGGAGCAATTCATTTTCTTCTGTTATTTCCTTATGTTTTTCAATCTGTTCTTGCTTTTTTTGGAGTTTTTGCTTGTAATATGCAAGTTTTTCCTGCAACTCACTGATTTGTTTCTTACGTTCGTTTGCCAGCTCAGTTTGTTTATCACAGATCGTTTGCAGATTCTCTAAGTGTTTCTGTGTGGAATGCAGATCATTTCCATATCTATCAATATCCTGTTGCAGGTGTTTCTTCTCATCCTGGCAAATGTGGAGCTGATTTCTGTAGTGTTCTTTCTCTGAAATGACCTGGTTCAGTCTATTTTTGAGTTTTATAATCTCCTGGTTTTCGGCATTGTTATTTCGCAAATCATAAATATCCCCTTCTGTTGGTGGATGATCTGATGCTATTGGGCAGTAGTAATTGTGACTGAAACCAAATTTAATATAATGAACCAGGGCTGACGAGATTGAACCCTTCTCAACGGCTTTGGCCACATCAGGATATTTGGTAAGATACGCAATACCATCAAAATGTGTGATGGGGAATTGAGAAAGGGAGAGTTTGTTTTTGGTAAGAAGTGCCTTAAGTGTTACGCTTTTTAATAATGTGGATTGTGGTCCAAGCTTGACATGTGGATACGCAGGAACGCAGGAAATTCCAATTATAGCAATGCCCACAGGACGATGATCCGGTGAGTTTTTGTCAATATCACTCGGTTTTAAGATATCCGGTATTGTGATAGTCAGGTTCATTCCATGAGTACGGTCCGTACTCTTGGGTAAGCTTGTGATTATGAATCCGGGGTTTGTTTTTTGGAAGATTTTAAAGCTGACCTGATTACCATCTATGCTCAGTGACATGTTTTTGATCTGCTTTTTTTTCAGGACAGCCTTGTAATGAATAATAACTAACTGATTCTTATCTCTGTTACAGGGAACATGGATTGCTGCAGTAGAGCCAGGGCCGGTCCAACGCCAAGAGCCATGTTCATCTTGCTCAACCTCATACCAGTTTTCAGTTTGGGGAAATTCATTTGCCGAAATGAACAGGCCATGTTTGGCCCTTGCATGACTGTTTTGGTTTTCCTGGAGGGATTGGCTCAGTAAAAAATAATGTTCAAGTTCTTCCTGAACCTGGTGAAGTTGAAGAAGAAGCAGTTCATTTTCCTGTTCAAGTTCCGTGATTTTTTCTTCGTTTTTTTCTGTACGAACATTTCCGATAGTATTATTTTCTTTCATAAAATTTGCTTATATCGTCTAATAAAGATTTTGTCAATCACCTCCCATAACTTCGCTGTTATCAGGAAAGTTGCGACCCCAAAGGCACGTTGCTGCGATGTCGGTTTGTAGCCCAGACATGCTTCCCGCAGTTGCTGCATTTCTCTGAAACCTGTATCTGAGATTCGTGTAGCGGTTTTCTGTTGGGAATGTACTCTGAAAAGGCCATAGAGCTTTGGGCTGTGTTTAATATTGGCTCTGGCGGCACGAAACCGCAGAAGCAGTTCCCAGTCCATGGCAAAATCAAATGATTCATCCAATCTTGCTCCAACCTTTTCCCATAGTCCCCTGCGCCAGAACAAAGTCTCCTGTGGTACAAAGTCCGCCCAGCTTAATATGCGGTTGTTATGGGGAGGAAGAATAGTCCTTCCGATTTCCATGCCATGTTTATTAATGTGTATACGATTACCATACAATACATCAACTTCGGGATGTTTGGTGAAAAAATTTGATGCAACGGCCAGGGTATCAGGAGCATGGCAATCGTCTGCATTAAGCCAGCTTAGTATCTCTCCGGTGGTGTGAGCAAATCCCTTGTTTAGTGCGTTGGCCTGACCGTTGTCTGGTTCGCAGCACCACCAGTGTAGTACATCTTTATATTTTTGTATTATTTGAGGAGAATAATCTGTGGACCCCCCATCCACTATTATAAGTTCCAGGTGCGGATAGTTTTGGTTAAGTAAACTTTTGATCGTGCTCTCTAAAAAAATGCCCTGGTTGTAGGAAGGTATTACAACTGAAATTTTCAGAGGCGGAGCATTATCAAGACTGATCTTTTTTTTGCTGTAGTTGATTGGCCGCGGAGGGTGCTGGCAAAACCCTTTACTGACAAATAGGGGCAGAAGAAAACGTAATCGTTTACTTATTAACGCATGAATGTGGTGATAAAAAAACATATAACTCCCAGAGAGTATCAACTTTTTATTCTGTTCCATAAATCCCAAATGATAACCCTGAAAGGCCAGCAAAGATACCATTTAATTGGGATAAAGCCATAGTGTTTGCGTACTGTTGACATTGCTTCCCGGTAATGGGTGTGTCGATATTGATTTGTCTTGGTTTTATAATGGTAGCGTGTAGCTGCAACTACTTTACGTAAATAATAAAACTTTTTCGTTTTATTCTTTTTTGAAAGCCGCCACCAGAGATCATAGTCAAGAGCCATTTGTAAACTCTCATCAAGCCCCCCAACCTCCTCCCAGGCCTTGCGTCTCATCAGGGTTGCAGGTTGAGCGATTAAGCATCGGTTTGCCAGGTGTTTTTGAGAAAATGGCGCTGTCCAGTATTTTTTCAAAAATTTCCCATTTGAGTTAATAAGAATACACTGTCCATAAACTGTGGAATACTCGGTGTTCTCAATGAGTATTTCACTTAACAATTTAAGCCCATTAGGCAAATAAAGATCATCCGCATTCAGCCAGCCTATAAATGGAGCATCCCCCTTCTTAATGCCTTCATTAATTGCCGCAGCCTGTCCTTCATCCGGTGCGCTTCGCCACCAGTGCAGTTGATCAGCATATTTTTTAATAATTTCCAGGGAGTTGTCGGTGGATCCACCATCAATCACAATAACTTCTTTTTCAACGGGCTGTAAAAATATAGATTGAAGAGCTTCTTCAAGATACTTTCCCTGGTTTAGAGATGGAACGACAACTGTTATCTTGGCACACATTTTCCAGATCGGTCAATCTTTTATTCAGCCTTCCAAATAAAATGGGTAAAGGAATCTTTGTTTTGAATCACTGTCTTAAGCAGATTTTCATAAAGTGCCGAGACAAATTGTCTGGAGAATTTGGCCACCACATATCTTCTCCCTGCCTCCCCCATCCTTTGAAGTCTTTCCGGTGCGCTCGCAGACTGTTTTATAGCTTCGGCGAGGAGGCCAGGGGCTTGCGGATTTACCACTATCCCGCACTGGGCCTCATGAACAAGAGTTGCAAGATCCGATTGAGGCACGGTGGTGGCAAGGACTGGGCGACCGCAGGCCATAATGCGGTAAACCTTTGAAGGTATGGCGGAACGTGCGATTTTGGGATCTTGAGGTACAAGATTCAAGTCAGAGGCAGAGTAAATCTGTGGGACAAGGGAATAAGGCTGATAAGGAAGGAATGTAAAGTTGGAGAGTCCCTGAACACTTTGTTCCAGCCTGGAACGTAACATTCCGTCCCCCATCATAACGAAGTGGATATCTGGCCGGTTTTCCAGGATACACGCTGCTTCAATAAAATTTTCAAGGTCCTGGCCAGGCCCCATATTACCAGCGTAGCTTACCACGAACTTGTTGTGAATGTTATGTTTCCGGCTGAAGGAGTTGTCCTTGGGCTTGGGGGCAAAAAAATCCACATCCACGAAGTTCGGAATTACTTGTATCTTTTTGGGGCTTACCCCCTTTTTCAAAAGTTTTTGAGCCATATATGGGGCAATTACTGTTACTTTAGTTGCTTTCCGGTAAACAAATGATTCAATTTTTAAGAGAATTTTAATTAAAAGCCTGTTTTTAATGGCTCCCATATCAACAGCGTAATCAGGGTATATTTCCTGCACGTTATAGACATAGGGCATTTTTTTTATCAATCCTATGAGCCACGCATTGATACCTATTGTAAGGGGAGGTGAGGGGGCAAGCACTACGTCTGCTCTGGGCAGGAACAGACCCCCGATTACGGTGCATACTGCGTGAAACCAGATCCAAGAGAGTAATCTCATGGCGACGGAGGATTTTTTTGATGGCATGGCAACGTGAAAAACCGGTATCCCATGGAAATCACTTTTTTGGACAACTCTTCCAAATGCGGATCGCAGTGGCTGCCTGGCCTCGGCTTCCGGGTCTCGGTTGTAATGAGGTGTCGTTGTAAGTATTACCATGTCATGGCCTCGATCCTGGAGGTCGCATGCCAGATCACCCATTATTTGTGAGGTGGAAACGCTATCTGGTGGAAAAACCAGTGTGAGAATCAATATTCGCATGGTTTGACTTCCAATCCTGCCAAACTACCCTGTTTATGTAGTCTGTATAGCTGAGAATGATGCGGGCTACCTTTTCGGAGACATTGGGCACATCGTAGTCCCTAACAATATTCATGAGCCGGTTACTGCCACGAGGTTGGGAATCAAGGAGTGAAAGCCCCTGGCTTACGCGATTCCAGGATAAGCCAGTAAGTATAACTGCGCCCTCCTCCATACCTTCCGGCCGTTCGTGGGATTGCCTGATGTTTAGTGCCGGGAAATTCAGGATGGAGCTCTCCTCTGTGATGGTTCCGCTGTCAGAAAGCACCGCTTTTGCATTGATCTGGAGTTTTATATAATCTGTAAATCCGAATGGTTTGTGTAATTCGATAAGGTGGGGCAGACGGACGTTTTCTGATTCCAGGCGTTTTCTTGTACGCGGGTGCGTAGTCATGATTACCCGTTTGCCATGGTGGGATAGATTGGTCAATATTTGAACCAGGTCAGAAAAGTGTTTTGCATCATCAACGTTCTCTTCACGATGAGCGCTTACTACATAGTATGATTCAGGTCTCAGATCCAGCCGTTCCAATATGTCCGAGGCCATAATTTTGGCCTTGTAGTGATTGATTACCTCGTACATGGGGCTCCCTGTAACTATAATACGGTCATGGGGCAGGCCTTCACGAATCAGATATTCTCTGGCTATTTGGGAATATGGCAGGTTTATATCGCTGATATGATCGATGATCCTCCGGTTTATTTCTTCCGGTACGCGTTGATCAAAGCAGCGGTTGCCGGCTTCCATGTGGAATACGGGAATCTTAAGACGCTTCGCGGACAGGGCAGCAAGACAGCTGTTGGTATCTCCAAGGACCAGCATGGCATCCGGCTGGCTTTCCCTTAAAACCGGATCAGTACGGCCTATAACAAGCCCGATTGTTTCAGCAGCCGTTTTACCCGCTGCATCAAGGAAATAATCAGGCTTACGGATATCCAGATCATTGAAAAATACCTGGTTAAGTTCAAAATCGTAATTTTGTCCGGTATGGACAAGTATATGTTCAAAATACTTGTCAAGGGCTGCCATGACACGGGAAAGCCTGATTATTTCAGGTCTGGTGCCAACCACAGTCATTACTTTGAATTTTTTCATTCTCTTGACGTTATCCATAAGAGGTGTGCAGGTACGTGGTACCACCATAAGTGCTTTAAAGATAGTAAATTTGCCACAAAGCGCTTTGTCAACTACAGGAGATTGTTAGTGCTCTCATAACATGCAGTAAATAGGACTTTTTGGGCCAAAAGTTGTTGCGTAAAGGAGTATTCCTGAAATTGAATCAAACAGGTGTAGATGGCATGACAGGCTCGCCATAAGTATCAGGGTGGTCTGGATCAAAGATCTGATTAGCCCAGAAGAGGCATATCATGTCAATATTACCGGTATTTTGGATTGAGTGGGAATAACCCGGTGGAATATCCACTATTTTTATCTCCGTGCCGTTAACTGGATATTCTATTACCTCATCATCTCCGACTTTCTTGAATCTTATGATCCCCTCTCCCTGGATGACACAGAATTTTTCAAGTTTTGTATCATGGTAATGGTTACCCCTTGTAATACCCGGTAATGTTTTTGACACGAAGATCTGGCCAAAATTCTCTGATTTTATCAGTTCAAAAAGCCAGCCTCTTTGGTCCGAAAATTTTTTTACCGTATGTGTGAAATGGTCCTTTGGTAAAAATGAAAGATAAGTGGCGTACAGGTATTTCGTAAAATCGTCTGATTGATCCGGTACGGTCAGGGTCTGGCTGATGGCATGTAATGACCTGATACGTTCAGCAAGTTCCCCCAAGGTAACCCTGAATGTTTTATTAACGCTGTATCTCTTCCTATCTCCACCATAATTATCATGTAGATGCCTCAAAAATTCCCTTACAACGTCATCTATGTAGACCAGCTCGATTTCATGATCCGGGTCAGATATGGTGATTTCCATCTCCCTTGCAATGTTATGGCAAAATGTTGCAACCACCGAATTGTAATTCGGCCGGGACCATTTGCCAAACACACCCGGCAGACGGTAGATGGCTATGGGGGCCCCGGTTACCTCGTGATATTTAATAAGTGAATCTTCAGCGGCCTTTTTGCTGCGGCCATAGGGATTGTCCAGGGCGGCCTGTATGGATGAAGAGAGAATTATCTTCGGGGTCTTATGGTGGTTTTGGAGGAAATTGACCATATCCTGTGTGAAACAGGTATTGCCCAGGAAAAACTCTTCATCATTTACAGGCCTGTTTACCCCTGCCAGGTGGAATACTATATCAGCCTTTAAGAGCGCATCTTGGAGTTTGTCCGGGTCATCGTTTCTGGCATAAGAAAATATCCGTAGGTCATCCAATCGACTCAGTGCCACGACAAGATTTTTCCCAATAAATCCCTTAGCCCCTGTTACCAAGACATTTTTCATATCTATTTCTTGTCTTCTGCAGGTATCCAACGAACGTGATAACAGCTCACAAACACCTATCTATTTTTTCTTCCCGGCTGACTTCCATTCGGCCAGTTCTCTCTGGACAAATTCAAGAGTAAGGAGCTTATCCTTAATCTGTTGGACACTGAGCCTTTGGGTGTTATGAGAATTATAATCCTGTGATTCTGAGACCTTTTCCTGACCTTCAAAGAAATATTTGTTGTAATTTAGATCACGGTCATCCACGGGAATACGGTAGTAGTCTCCCAGGTCTTCAGCATGGGCCATTTCTTCCCTGGTTAATAAGGTTTCATACAGCTTTTCCCCATGCCTGGTACCAATTATTTTGATTTCATTGTCAGCGTTAAAGAGCTCTTTAATTGCAAGGGCCAAGTCGCCAACGGTAGAGGCAGGAGACTTTTGAACAAAAGTATCACCCTGGCGCCCGTTGATATAAGCGTAGAGAACCAGGTCAACAGCATCATCGATGGACATGAGAAATCGCGTCATATTGGGATCAGTTACAGTAATGGGGCTGCCCTCTTTGATCTGCTTTATGAAAAGCGGGATAACTGATCCCCTGGAACCCATGACGTTTCCATAACGGGTGCAGCACATGGTCGTTTTGTCCGGGTCAATGAAACGCGATTTGGCCACCATGAGTTTCTCCATCATGGCCTTTGACATGCCCATAGCGTTTATGGGATAGACTGCCTTGTCCGTGCTAAGGCAGATTATCTTTTTTACCCCCTGTCTAACCGCGGTATTCAAAACGTTTTCAGTACCAAGGACATTGGTCTTCACCGCTTCCAGGGGATAGAACTCACAGGATGGGACCTGCTTGAGGGCAGCAGCCTGGAATACGTAATCAACGCCCTCCATGGCAGGGGCGATGCTCTCCGGATCCCTTACGTTCCCGATATAGAATTTGAGCTTCTTGTTGGCCAGGCTGATACGCATATCCTCCTGTTTTTTTTCATCTCTGCTGAAGATACGGATCTCTTTTATATCGGTATTGAGAAAGCGCTGCAGCACTGCGTTTCCAAAGGTGCCCGTGCCTCCAGTGATAAGCAAAATTTTGTCCTTGAACATTAATCCAGTCCTTTATGCCAGTAACCCAAATCGGGCCTTATCTATGAATCTGAAAGATCTTGTCCTTCTCCACTGCTGATGGATAATTAATGAGTACAGCCCTGTATTTTCCTTTGAAAACAAAAAGACTCCCAGCGGCAGCTCCCGAAACGCCACACCCTTTAATGACCTGGGCAAGGTCATCCAGGGAGCCTGCGCCTCCCAGCGCTGTTACAGGAAGAGAGACCGCCTCACGGACCTTTTTTACAAGATTGAGGTCGTAGCCCTTCATGCACCCGTCACGGTCTATAGAGTTAATCACAACTTCACCTGCTCCCAGTTTTTCAGCGGTCTCGGCAAAGGCCACCGGGTCCATGCCGGTTTTCACTTTCCCGTTATGAATAAAGATCTCATGGCGCCTCAAAATACCTGCCTTTTTTACATCAATTACTATCACAACACTCTGGTTGCCAACCCTTGAGGCAGCCTGGGAGATAAGATCGGGATTTTTTATTGCTGCTGCACTGATAGCTACCTTTTCCACGCCAAGGCTTACTATATACTGAAGCTGATCCGCAGTTGTGACCCCCCCACCATAACAGAATGGCATACGGCACTCTGCTGCGAGGTTTTTTATAAGGTTATAATCCGGCTCCCGATTACCTGTTGTTGCAGATATGTCAAGGACAATCAGTTCGTCAACCTCTTTTTCATTGAATATACGAACGGCATTAATGGGGTCACCAACATATTTTGAGTCGCCAAACTGTACGGTTTTTATAAGTCCACCATTTCTGACTAGGAGGCATGGAATTATTCTTGGGCGCAACATATTTTGTTATAGCTCTGCAAAGTTTTTCAGAAGGGTAATACCCCACTGATGGCTCTTTTCCGGATGAAACTGAACACCGTATATGGCACCTGAACGTACTGCTGAGGCAAACCTCTGACCCTGGTATTCTGTAATGGCAAGTATCTCTTCCTGGTTGAAAGGTAAAAAAAAGTACGAGTGTAAAAAGTAAAATCTCGCATCCTTCACCTCCCTGAAGAGGTCTTCTGTATCCAGAGGGGTCACGTCATTCCATCCCATATGTGGCAGTAATATCCTGTTGCCATCCTGATCCGTCGGGTTGAACCGCTTTACCTCTGCCTCGATCCAACCTAGTCCTGGTAGTGTTCCTTCATCGCTGCGCTTGGCCATCATCTGCATGCCTACGCAGATTCCAATTACCGGACGCCCTTGGTTCAGCACCAGATCATCAAGGCATTCACGCATCCCTGAGTTGTCTAAGCTTGCCATCGCCCAGTCGAATGAGCCTACACCCGGCAGTATGATCTTGTCTGCCTTGGCCAGGTCATCGGGGGTGGAAGCTACAGATACGGGTATATCAAGCCTCTTGTAAATATTGGTAAAGGCCTGGATATTTCCAAGGCCATAATCAACAATGGTGATCATCGCCTTCCGCCAAAATCCAAACCCAATAATCCCATTATCTTGGCGCCTATGCTGTATAAATGTGCCTGGGATTTGTAATCATGAAAAGTCTTGTTGGGCGCATTAAAATATTCCTCAAGCTCTTCTTCCGTAATGCCAAGTTTTGTGGCCACATATTCAAATTCTTGGGCTATTGTGGAATCATCTAGGGGAGGGTGCTCGAGCCTGGCCAGGGCTTCATCCCTGGTCATCTGTTTACTGAGGATCATGCTTGAGTAGGTCACTTTCCGTGTATCAAAACCAAATTTCTTGGGGAGCCAATACCCTTCATAAAATTTGGTAAAGCGTGATTCATAGTGTTTTTCAGGATAGGGCTGCCAGCCAAACCGTTCCTCCAGCAGTTTCATCGCATCTTTTTTGATGTATGGAATGTAATTTAAGGGCCTTACTACCTTAATACCCTTGAAGTATGGCAGGTAGAACTTGTGATACAGTATAGACGTTAGGGGAAAGGTATCAAGTGGTCTGGTGCCAAAACGTCTGTGTATGTCTTTTAGCTGTGTACTATCCGATTGGTAATACATCCAGTCAAGGGGCATGTCTACGCACTCTGTGGCAAAATTTGCCCCTGTTAATATGTATTTTACATTATATTGTTCGGCAAATTTGTACATGGTGGCGAAGAATGCGTGGTCCTGTGGGGTATCAATATGTGGTACGCCAGACTTGAAAAATGCCAGCTGCAGGTCCCTCATCTCCTCCCAGTTTATGACTTCTGTAAAGAGATCAAGCCCCAGCTTATCAACAAGTTTTTCTATGTTATTAACCGCCTCCTGGGAATTCCAGCCCGCATCAACATGGAATACCAAGGGCCTCAGTCCCAGTTTTTCCCTGGCGAAGTATGTGAGGTATGAACTGTCAACCCCACCGCTCATACCTATTATGCAATCAAAATCCTTACCCCTGCCAGCCCTCTTAATATCGTTAACCATTACATCCAGGGTGGCCCTTCCACGTTCATCAGGATGCCAGTTGGGAAGTATGTACTTGTAAAAGGTATGGCAGTGGTCACAGACCCCTTTATCATCAAATACGATTTTGGGGTCTGTTGTGTCCATTACACAGTTGGAACATATTCTATACGGCCTCTTGTTCATTGATGTTATCCTTTACAGGTATTTGCCAGGAACGCGAAGGTCTCGTGCGCACAGCGTTTCCATGAATAGTTTGATGCAAGGAGCCTGGCCCTTTTTGCCAAGGTTTCCCTCAATTTTTTGTCTGAAATAATTTGTTCAATTGCCTTTGTAATGGAGCCGGGGTTGAAGGGATCAAAATATATACCTCCATTTCCAAGTATTTCCGGCATGGGACCGCGGTTTGAACAGGCTATCGGAAGGCCCGCGGACATGGCCTCCACCAGCGTGTTCGGCATGTTTTCACAGCTGGAAGCAAAGATAAAAATGTGGGCATTGGCAAGATAATGCCTGAGCTCCGCGTGCGGCACAAAGCCCTCCTGGGTTACAAAAGAGTGATCCGGATCCAGTCTGTCGATTACCTGATCAAGTAATCGCTGGGCCTTACCGCTCCCCCCTCCTACCAACGTAAGGTGAATGTTATATCCAAATGACCTTAGTTGGGATACTGCCTTTACCACCTCCCAATGGTGCTTGTACATGGCCACGTTTGATACATAAAGACAGCGTATTTCCCCGTTCTTATCTTTAGGCCACTCATTTTTAAGTTTTATGTCTTTAAATTCCCCGGAAACCCCATGAGGGATAAACGTATAGTTATAGAGGGGACCACATGATTTCTGCACGAGATCGGCTGCATATTTTGTTAGGAAGATTACCCCCTCTGCACGCCTGAATGCAAGGTTTTGCACCAGCAAAATGGCAAGAAGTCTTAATCGGGCCCGTGACAGACCGAAAGTCTCCATGACCCCTGGCTCATAAGAGAGGAGGTCGCGGCTTGCTACCACCATTGGCTGGAAGCGGCATAACGTGCTCGCATCCGTGGCGAAGAGGAGATCACACCTGTTTTTTCGGGCCTCTTGTGCCAGAACTGCGGCCTGCCAATAAAGCTGTTTGAAAATTGAACCCTCAAGCGCCGGGGGATTGTGTTTGATCAGCCACGGTCTTGCTGGAATATTATCGAGCAGTTCCTTAAATGACCAAAGATGAATTTCCTTTATGCCGAATTCGTTAGGTTCCAGTTCGTTTAGTATGCCACAGAGGTGTACCCTGGCACCTCCAGAACGATTTCGGGAGGCATCTATGCCGATTATCAGCTGGTCACCCTGGTCCATATTTTGGGTCATGTACAACATCCGTAAATGAAAACGTTATTGAAATCAACATGTTATAACACTGTGATAAGGCATGAGAGGTGCTTGGCCGTTTTTATTTTAAGAGAGACTGTCCATATCAAATCATAACCCTGTACTCCCTTCGCCAAAGTTCAAGCAGCACAAGGGCAAAGAGACGTTCTCCATTGTTGAATCCTCGGTCCTGTCCAGCAAAAAGGTCCTGGACGGCCCTGCGATTGAATATACAGCCCTGGTCTAAAAGTACTTCTTCAAAAAAATCCCTGAAACGCCCTGAAGATAGCCAGGCTGGCAGAGGGATAGAGAAACCCTGTTTACGGCTCATGTCAAACTCGGCTGGCAGGAGACGTTCGGCAAGTCGTTTCAGGAATATCTTTGTCATGTTGTTTGTCGCTTTGAGGCAAGACGGGACCCTTCTGAAGGCAAATTCGATTACGCGGTAGTCCAGCATAGGAGCCCTTACCTCGATGGAATTCAACATGCTGGCCCGGTCCACCTTGACAAGGATATCTTCCGGCAGGTAATTGGTAAAATCTGTACGTGTGGCCATCTGCATAAGGTCTGGGTGTCTGACCACGCGCTGGTTGAAGATCTTTTCCGCCCTGAGCCGTTCCGGAGAGGTCCCCCCCAAGAGGCGCTTTCTGGCTAAATCGTCAAAGTAGTAGGCTACCAGGGGCAGTTCCTGTGCAAGGTCAGCTTTCATGGCAAGTAGCCAGTTACGGGCTTTAAACCCCACAGGAATAAACCGTTTTGTGGCAAAGGCCACCAGTTGCCTGAACTTAAGGGGAAATTTAGACAGATTGTCTCTCATCCACAATAGCTGCCTGTAGTGGTCGTATCCTCCAAAGAGCTCATCGCCACCATCGCCACTAAGCACCACTTTACAGTAGGGCTTTACCAGTTGACACACCAGGTATGTCGGAATCATGGAGGAATCCACAATTGGCTCATCATATTGGGCTGCAAGTTGAGGTAGCAGATTGATTGTAGTGGGTTTGGCCTCTAACTCGATATGTTCGGTGTTGAAACGGTTTGCTATAAGGCGTGCATGCTCTGTCTCGTCAAAGTTACTGTAGCCTGGGAACCTGATGGTAAAGGTCTTTAAGCCAGTGGATGCCCTGGCAGCCAAGGCGGTAACGATGCTTGAATCCACTCCACCGCTCAGGAAGACACCAACCGGAACATCCGCAACCAACTGTTTTGATACCGCATCGCTGAGCAGTTGTTCCATTTCAGCAATAAGGATTTTTTCATTTGAGGGAGGAGGGCACTGTTCACCCTCAAATTCGGGCAGGTTCCAATAAGACCAAATACGGGCATCACCGTTGTTCAGGTCAAACAACATGGCGTGGGCAGGCGGCAACTTGGAGAAATTTTCCAAGATACAGCGTGAACCCGGGACGAATCCCATTGCGAGATAGCAGTCTAACGCTATGGGATCGATATTTCTTGACAGTTTATCATTTGACAGCAGGGCCTTGAGTTCGGATGCAAAACATAATGTCTCTCCACCTTCTGAAATGGTGTAAAACAGGGGTTTTTCTCCTGCCCTGTCGCGGGCCAGGAAGAGGGCATGCCTGTCAGAGTCATAGATGGCAAAGGCAAACATGCCGTTTAGGTGAGACAGGCAATCCACCCCCCATTTTTTGTAAGCGGCTAAGATAACCTCGGTATCGCTCCTTGATTGGAACTTCTGGCCAAGTGCATTTAATTCTTCACGCAGTGTCCTGTGATTATAGATTTCCCCATTGAAGACTATGGTGAGTCTTTCTGATGAATCGTGCATGGGCTGGCGGCCTGATTCAGACAGATCTATAATTGACAAACGTCTGTGCCCAAGCCCCACACGGCTGTCCTCAGACCACCACAGTCCCATACTGTCTGGCCCCCTGTTGACCATTGTGTCACGTCCCTTGCCAAGCCAATCTTTTTTAGAGATTGGGATAGTGGAGGCGGTACCAATTATTCCACACATCTGTTTTGCTTTATTCTCGTTTCCATTAAGGATAGTAATGTCTTTGTTCCGTACTGGTAGCCAGACACATACGAGTAGAGAATATTTGTGTTACCACCTGTCATCTTTTTCATAACCTAAACGTATCAGTTCATTACCTGCATATTTTTTGAATTTTTCAATGGACTCCTCTGTGAATTTGTTTCTCCAATCACCTACGATTCCTTTGCGTAAGAAATTGCCACGATTCTCTTCGCCACATTTTCTTCCTGTCAATTTTTCAAAGGAGAATCTTTCCACGATTTCCTCGGCCTTTTTACTATCAAGGTCTTTACCTGTAAGCTCATGAACAATTCTGATCAATTCACTTTTGGCATCAACTTTAAGGTCTTCATATTTTACGTGGACCACATTCTGTTTATCAATCCACTTGTTTACGAAATCAGACCAGGAAAATTTAGGATGTTTTTTTTGGACGAAAACATAATCTATAAATGCTGGTAAATTGGTTTTAATGTCATCATAATTTTCAAATTTTAGGTCAGCCCTGCATCTTTTCCATAGATAACCATCGAAGTTACTTTTGAATAGCCAATGATAGTATTGAGACACTACCACATCCCTGCCGTCTCGCCAGAGTACGATTATGTTCTTAAGGGTGCCAGGATGGAGGTAATGACCGTGCATTATAGAGGGACGTAATATAGGCAGCCGGTCTCGCGGAAATGGAACCCCCAGGGCCGAGGCAACCATCTGGCTTAACCAGCTACCCCCTGATTTTGGATATTCATTAACAATATAGTAAGGTACGAGTCCTGAAAAGCCATATACCAGAAAGTAATGACAGAACGCGTTAAATTTCAGCCAAAAAAAATTGTTTTGCAACTTCATTATTAATACCTGTTAAATGATTAAGCTAAGAGATTCTCATATATTTATATGATTTAAAATCTGATTTCATATACTTCAATTCTGTTTTAGACATTAATTTAGCATATGAAACCATAATACCTATTTCAATAGCTAGGGCAGGGTGAAAGAAATTTGAATATATAAGTTGGGTAAGGAGTATCGCTAACAATGAATATATTAATGGTATACCTAATCCATTAGGAAATGATTTTATTAGTTTATAGAGTCTTCGCGTAAGATAATAAATGAATGAAAAAAAACAACTTGCTCCAATTAGTCCAACGGATGACAAAATATCCAAATACAAAGAATGAGCGGTAATGATTTCTGGTTTTCTTATATCATGGGGCAAAAAATAAGATAAATTTCCTAATCCCACACCAAAAAAGAGATTGCTTTTAAGAGCAATTATTCCACTTTTCATGCGCAGGATTCGACTATCGTCATGTTGAAGATATTCAGCCTTTGTGATCCTGTCAGAAAATATATTCAGGTAATCTATACCTGTATTCATATTTATATATTTAATAAGAATAATCATTGACATTAGTATGATGCCAAGGCTTATGGAAAAATTGATAAGCTTTTTTCGGGGAAATTTTCTTTTTGTTATAATCATTAAAAAAATAATCAATATGCTACAAAGTATGCCAGATCTTGATATGGTGCTAAGAATGGATACAGAAAGCAACATAAGTGATAATATGTTAAGTTTTTTATTTTTCAAAATGTAATCTTCAGAGTTTGTTAAAAAAGAGAATATTATTATTGAAAATGGCATAAAGAGATAATATGCAAAAAGATTGACATCAAAGAAGGTAGAGCTAATACGAGGACATTCTAAATAGGCTTGGGAAATATGATATTGAGATATTTTTGACCATATATTGATATTAAATAGAAATCTAAAGAAGAAATCTATCCATCCAAGAATGCATATAATGCATGCACTGATTATAAGATAGTTTATAGCGAATGAAAATTTCTTTTCGCTTCTTTCTATAAGCAATGTTACTATGAATATACTCGAGAAAAAAATTGCTACTTGTAGATATATAAATAATGCATCATGTTCAAATAAGGGATCATGTCTTACATAGCCAATAGTATAGGAGGTAAATATACTTAAAAAAGATAATAAAAGGAGACGACTTATACGGATATTTCTCACCACAATGCATTTGATAATTATAAAAACAGAGGTTAATAAAAAAGCTATTCTATAGGGAGTAATTGATATAAATCCCAAGACAGGGAAATAGATAATGCTTAGAGGCGCACAACTTATTAAGATAAAGAGAAAAAAGACGTCCATCATATTCTTAAAGATATGCGTCTCTTCCAGTCATCTTAAAGAGTGCTTCTGCTAATTGTCTTCCCGTAGTTTCGATGGAATAATATTTTTCGACGACTTTTCGGCCGTTGTGCCCCATTTCTTCTCGCATTTCTTTGTCTTTTATCAGGTTCGACAGTGCCTTCTCCCATTCAGGGATCGTATTTGCAGCATATCCTAAATTGTCTTTGGATAGCACTTCATTGTTCATCCCTACAGGTGAAACAACCACGGAAAGTCCGACAGACATGTATTGAAGCATTTTAAAACTGCACTTTCCCTTTGTCCAAGCAGAATCTATGAGGGGCATGATACCGATATCCATTTCTTGTAAATCTCTAACTTCTGTATCCCTGTTCCAACGGCGGAAAAAAATCTTGCGGCCATCAATATTCCAATTTGCAGGACGTTTGTTGGATACAATAAGCATGCTCGCGGCCGGATGTTGATGAAGGATGTTTTCGATAGCCTTTTGTGCCACGTTTAAATTAGGGAAATTGCCGTCAGTACCCATCCATCCGATGGTGCATCTATTCACGCTTGGCCTGACTGGCAGTGGCCGGTATTTTTTAACATCTATTCCTGTAGGAATAATAAAAATTTTTTTGTTAAATCGTGAATACCATTCTGCCAGATATTTATTCCCGGCGATTATTGCATCTACATTTTTCGCCAAAAAAACAGCTGATTTTTTACCCCTTGGGTTTGTCAACCATATTGAGTCGTCAACATCAAGAATTTTAGGGGATGGTAACCACTTAACGGCCTCCTCAAGTCCGGGTAGTACTGAACGGTTAATGATCGTAATGTCAGCACGTCTTGCAGCAAAAAAAACAGGTAATCGACATATTATATTTAAAACAAATTGAATAATAAGCCAGGGAAACAGATAACGTCGCCTCAACCTGCCAAGGAAATATGGTAACCGTATCATTTGGCTGACCAAGGGGCAGTATTCGTTTAATGTGATTCCATACCTATTCATTAACTCCCCGTACTGACGGATCCGAAAACGTGCCGAAGGGGTTTTTCGCCCCTCGGTTAATGCGACGACGTTTAAGGTGCCGGATTTGACGACAGATGATGCGCTGGATATAGCTCTATTCAAAATAGCCCCACCTGTTCAATTCGAGCCGATGCTCTTTGGCGAATTTCATTAATTCCGGTTTTCGCCTGAAGGCGTATGCCCTATCGGGATTAATGTGCGAAGTTAGTCTATCTATTTCATTAGCTGATATGTTAAGTTCACAGAATTCCGCTGCAGTTTTAAGGTGAAGGGTTGGACTTTGCAGTATATCCTCGTATCTTAGCCTTAGAGTCCTTTCCTTAGGCAGGCTCCCAAGCGCAGCTTCGGCCTCCGCTCTATATTCCAGCCATAGTGAGAATGCTCCATTCAAGGTCATGCAACGTGGAGAATCCGTAAAGCCGCTCCGTTTATCTATAAAAGGGGTAACGTGGCGGTACCACCTTTCATAATTTTCTGAAGCCACTGTAAATACACGCTTGCTTCTGGTAACCAAGCTTTTGGCAACGTCGACCCCATGACGTTCAATATGGATAATTTTTGCCTCTGGAAATATGCGGAGCCAAAGGGGTAATGTGAAGGTATTTCTGGGGTCTTTCCATCCCCATGGTACGTCAAGCCCGGAAATACCACCCTTAAGAAAGTAACGCCTCGGGCCTAGGAACTGTACGGCGCGTATGCTGCCCAAAATGTTTTTTATATATGTTTCAGCAGCTTCAATTAAAAAATTTTTACTGAATAAGTATTCTATTGATTTCGGTGTATCCCATCTTGCACCACATTGTTTTAATAGCCATTTATTTAAATTCTGGAAGAATATTGATTCATTATTTGAATCTTTACAGGTTCCAACAAATAGACCAGCCTGTTCTAGCAATCGTCCTAACATGCTGGTCCCAGAGCGGTGGGCCCCAATAAAAATTACAGGATTTACCATAGCAGTTCCTTTTTATTAGAGATGCCCCAGTCAATAGTTTTATTTACGAACCTGGGAAATAGCATATTAATTTTCCGTACTTAATCTTGATAAATATTAATGTCGCAATATTCCAGAATATCAAGCTTACAGTAGTTGCAGCCGCCGCGCCATTAATGCCAAACTTCGGGATAAGAATCAAACTTAAAGATATAGTCAGTAATGCACCAACGAAGATGATGTTTCTAAAAATTGTCTGATTGCCCGTCATATTCATAAAATATCCAACAGAACCTGAAATAGAATTGACAAACTGACCCATAACGAGAAGAAGCAGTGCAAAATAAGCAACCACAAAATCCCGACCAAAGAGGATTTTCAAGATCGATTTTCCACCTAGAGTCAAAATTAGAAGTAGAGGAAAAGTTGACCAAAAAATCATCTTGGAGGTTTTACGGGCCAAATCCAGGAGTTCGTCTATTTTTCCTTTAGAATAAAGTTCGGAGAATTTTGGCGCAGCCATGGCGTTTACTGCTCCGAGTATAAAGGTGGTGAGAGATGCGAGCTTGACAGCTATGTCATAACAGCCAACCTCTGTTTCACTGCGAAACATACCCAAAATGAGCAGGCCTACCTGACCGATGAAAAAACTCATGGCTGACGTCATAAACATCGGTAAGGAGAGGGTTAGTATGTAATTTAAAGAAGCAGGATGAATTATGTCATGGTTGGCGTTGCTGATGTGGAATTCTTTCAGGATAATAAAAATTCCAATTATGGCAGTGAGAATGTATGAAGAAAATAGTGCATAAAAAGGTATGGATGACCGTAAGGTGAAAAGGCACAGGACGGTAAGAATGGAAAATTTCGCCAAAGCTGGGAGAAGCTGCATGAATGCAAAGGAACGGATTAGTTTGATGCCACGGATAGTATGGAGATTTAAGTCGGAAATTGCAGCGAAAGGGAGAAAAAGAGCCGACAATGCAAATAGTTGCGTTAAGTGTGGTTTGGAAAAGAAATTGCGCGCTATAAAATCTGAAAAAATAAAAATTAGCGTGCCCGCAACCACCGATATCCCAACAACGAGCAAAAGGACTTTGCGATAAACCTGGAAGGCCGACGATGATGAATATCTGGAAATGTGCTCCGGTATTAATCTTAATATGGAGGTGTTGGTTCCTATTACTGTGAAGATGGTGGCAAGTGACAAAAATGATACAATCATTGCCACTGACCCCAACACATTGGCCCCAAAAAGACGGGCAATCAGGATGTTAAACAACATGGCCAATGCCGTTGACACTATCTGGGCGCCAAATGCCCATACAGAGCCCTTGAATATCTCGGCAAAGTCCTTGTCAGAGATAAAATTGGACCACTGTATCTTTATCTTTTGAAACACGGTCAAATGTAGACCAAGGATTTTCCTATTTTCTTTTATATGTTGATATTATAATAACCCCTATGAGTCCCACAACCGTACCGCACAGCAGGGCAAGAGAAAGTATCAGGGCCTTGTTGGGTTTGACCGGAACTGTTGTGCTGGTGGCTGGACCGATTATCCGGATTGGACTAACATGGTCTAGTTGATATTGAAGATCTTTGATCTGTTTTGTAAGGTTAGTCCTTTCCCCCTCAAATTCAATATTCATCTTGAGTTTCAGTTCAGCAATGGCATTTTGAATTTCTTCAATGTCATTTTTCAGTACGCTTATCTGATTTTGTTTCCATAGTATGTTGGTCCGAATGTCAACAAGACGGCTCTTTATGTGGTCTGCATAGGCTATGTTTTGCTGGATAGAGTTTAAGAGGAAAAGCACGGAGATGTCCTGTTTCTTTCCAGTTAAAGTTAATTTGTCACGCGATTTAATTAGAGCTTTGGTATACATCATTATGTTTTTAAGAGTTTCCTCAAAATATTTCAGTAGGTCCTTCTGTTTTTCTATCTCTTTTTTGGTTATCTCAATATCGTTACGTTTCAAGTCAATAAGTCTTATTTTTTCTGCTATACGATTTTTTAACTTCATGATGCCAATTTTGTCCATGTTTTTTAACTGTTGCTCAAGTTCATCAATTTCCTGTTCGAGGTTTTTCTTGGCCAGGACAATATTCTCGTTCGGAAATTTTTTAGGATAATAATTCGTCCATCTTGCGGTGAACTCGTTCATAAATGTCTTGCCATCTTTCGGGTCTGGCCAGTAGAGAGATAGGGTCACAATGGTCGCCTTGCGGTCGTCTTTATATTTTAACGTACTGAGCATTTTAAGCGTTTTTTTGTCTGGATCTGGAAATAGATTGACATATT
>WGBG01000193.1 GCA_015494395.1 Deltaproteobacteria bacterium | reverse complement strand
GCCATACCGGGTTATATGTTCTCCCGGTTTCATGCCGCTGATCTCTACCCTGGCCCTCTTGTAAGACTCAGCAAATTTTGCGGATTTAAGGTTAATCTCATCGGGAAGTTTTACAAATGGCATATCATGCTGCTCACATACAGAGCGGTATATAAACAGATAATCAAGCTCCCCGCTTTCAAGAAGTGCTATGAGGTCTGTCTCCTTGGGCCTGATATTTCGCCTGGGGCAGTTTGCCTGTAATTTTTTATAAAGCCCCGGACTGTTATAATAGTGCTCTGCAAGCTGCCATACCAGGAGGGTACGGTAACCGCAGGGGTCTGTATCAGGGTCAGAATGCCCGTAGGACACACCGTCCCGGAGGAGAATCCGGGACCAGTTTTCGCCATTTATCACCTTGGAAAACGGGGAATCCGGACGATACATTATTGCCATCTCGTTGGTGGCAAACGAGATATTCCAACTGGCATAACCGGGAATCAGGAGATTGTCTATGACGGAATAATCAGCCGAGGCCATGACATCGCAGGGCTTTTCAAGGTCCACTATCTTGCTTGCGCATGTCCTTGAGCCTGCTGCCTCGCGGTAAATTTTGATATTCGGGTACCGTGCTTCAAACTCCTTGCTCATCTCTCTGAATGGGATGGAGAGTGAACCAGCATGAAATACTATGAGCTTGCCTGAGACTTCCCTGTTAGTGCTGTTTTCCTGTGCCTGGCAAGGGAAGGTAAACATTACGGAAGCACAGAAAAACATGATAAGGAGTCGATACACAGCAATAAAATACGATTTCATTAAAAAAACTCCTGGTGCATGTACAAAGGAAGCAGGAACTTCCGGTTTACAGTTCCCAAGCTGGAGTTCGGGAACCAGCGAACAATAACTGTTTCTTCCCCGCCCGCTTCGCTCAAGGACGCCAAGAACGCCAAGAAAGAACAACGCCCCGGAAGTAATTACTTCCCTGTCGGCACCCTGACAGGGAGGGGCTAAACCCCTTTGCGTCCTCAGCGTTCTTCGCGGTTCAGCTTTTGTCTTTTCAGACTTTGAGCTTTGAGCTCTCAGGTGTTAACTGGATTGAATCATTTCCATATTTACCGCATATCAACGAAAGAGACTTCCGCGCAGTTAGATGTAGTTCATATTCCGAAATCCATTTGCCGTTAATATTGGTGAAAGGCTTGTGTTGAATAGTGTAGTACATGCCTTTGACATAGGAATATATAGTTCCTTGCTACGGTTTGCCAGGGCCTTATCCTTGTTATTGATAATGACTTCACCTTCCAGGGCAAGCTATGGCAACATCGTCAAGATATTGATAACATGCATCACATCTTCTTTGATTGATAAGGCATGTAAACCGTTATGAAAAAGAAACTCCTCTTAATTGAAAACGGGCCAGGAGTGGCAAACCAGCTCAGGTTAGGCCTTAAAAAACACTATCAAGTCACCATAGCCAGTGATGTTACGAAAGCTGAACGGCTCCTGTCAACCGGCCTGTTCCCGGTAGCCACCCTTGATCTTGGCCTTCCACCGTTCCCTGAAAATCCATCAAAGGGGCTGTCTCTGCTTGAAAGGTTACCTGCAATTTCACCTCAAACCCGGGTGATTGTGATAACCGGGAACAACGAAGAGGAAACCGCCATAAAGGCTGTGGGACTTGGAGCAGCGGATGTCTGTTCAAGGCCTCTGGACCTGATGATGCTCAGGGTAATCCTGGAACGCAACTTCAGGATCCAGGAACTTGAAGAGGCACACAGACGGCTCAGGGAAGAAATGGATGATAATGACACCCTTTGCGGCATTGTAGGCGTATCAATGCCCATGAAAAGGGTCTTTGAGGCCATTCATATTGCTGCTGATACCGATTTTCCTGTACTCATTACAGGAAAAACAGGAACAGGAAAGGAAATGGCTGCCAAGGCCATCCACGGCCTTAGCACCCGGTCTCATAGAAAAATGGTCATAATAAACTGCGGGGCAATACCTGAAACACTTATCGAGAGTGAGCTTTTTGGCCATGAGAAGGGGGCCTTCACCGGGGCTGCCTCCACCCGGATCGGACGGCTCGAACAGGCAAATGGAGGAACCGTCTTTCTTGACGAAGTGGGAGAGCTTCCATTTGCCATGCAGGTAAAACTCTTGAGGTTCTTACAGGAATCAACGATTGAACGAATCGGTGGACATGGAACAATAAAACTGGACGTCAGGGTTATTGCAGCTACCAACAAGGACCTCGAGGGGGCTGTTGAAAAAGGAGATTTTCGCAGTGACCTTTTTTACAGGCTAAACGTCCTCAGTATTGTTCTGCCTGACCTGAAGAAGAGACTGGAGGACGTAATCCCGCTTGCCCACCGGTTCCTTGCTGAAGAGGCGAAAAAGCTGAAACGTGGCCGTGTCAGATTTACTCCGGATGCCGTGGCCCGGTTAACGTCACATCACTGGCCAGGGAACGTAAGAGAACTGCAAAACCGGGTACGACGTGCCGTTGCCACTACAAAAAATGGCACTATAACGGCCCGGGAACTGGGGTTTGACCAGGAACCAAACGGTGATCCAGCCAAAAGGCACCTCCTGACTATCAAGGAAGCCAGGAGCCAGGCTGAAAAAAGGGCAATCCTAATGGCCTTGGCAGTTTCCGGGAACAACATAAGCCAGGCCGCAAGGCTACTTGAGGTCAGCAGGCCAACGCTTCACGACCTCTTAAAAAAACACGGACTCAACAACAAAAAATGACACAATGGTAAGTAAACAGGGCCATGCAAGCCTTGTTGAGAGATGGGGCAGCTCTGCTTATGTCTACAAGCAGACAGCATTTTACCGATAGGAAAGGATAAAAAAAACCCTGCAGGCACCGGGCCGGCAGGGCATTAAATACCGTTAGTTTGGGATTGGAAGACCTATCCCTTAACCCGCCTTTTGGCCTTGCTGCCAAATACTGCAAGACAGCCAAGCCCCAGCCCCATGAGCACCATGGTTGACGGTTCAGGTACAGGCTTAACATCCAAACGAATCTTATCCCATCTTACATATGCGTTCATTATGCCGTTTGCATCTCCAGTATAAGATTTATCTATACCGGCCAGCAAAGCATTTACCCCAGCATTTGTATAACTTCCTGTATCGCCAAAATCGTAGCTTGCCCAGACAGTATTTGTAACTGTATTGATACTCCAGCTAAACTGACCGTAGGTTCCTGTAAGTGGAATTGGAGGTAATGCAGGAACATAGTGTGAACCAAGGTCTATGGAATAGTTATCCGTTATAGTAAACCAATTTCCGTCTTCATTGGCATCCACTTGGAGATTTGATATGGATAGGCTGATATTATAATCCCCCGGAGTAATCAGAGAGGAGACTGAACTACCACTGATAGTATACATATCCTGATCAATAGTTGCCTGACTCCAAGCAAATGTAAACTCTGGCGCATTATTTGTATATATAGTATTCCCCCCTGGCCCTGTGGTGCCTCCAGATGTCCCATAGTAAATAGTACCAGTACCAAAAACATTATCCGCCTCAAAATAATACGCAAATGCATTGGAAACCGCAAAGATCCCAAACATTAATAAACAGACTGTCACAAAAAATTTTTTCATGTTTTTATCCTCATCTTAAAATTAAAAATTAGAATATTGATTTGATATATTGTTTACTAGCAATTACCATGCCATCATATAACCTGCGGTTATTTAATGATTTTCAGGATAAATCCTTAAACCGAGTTAAAAACTGTAAAATATTTCGACATAGCTTTATACTCTATTCTCCTGGCTAATGAGAAATATATGCCATACCAGCTTAATAGAAGTCAGTTAACATCACCTGTCAGTCAATCTGTTTTCATTCTAAAGAAAACAACTCCATGTCGATATTTTTAACACATCACAAAACAACCTTGCAAACCTTCTTGCTCTGTATCTATTCAGCATGGTAAATGAGCTTGTTTTGGAGTGACTCTGAATGATTTCATAGTTTTTCTTGGTGACGCGCAGCCAAAAAATCGCGTCTGTCTGAGCGAGGTACGAGCGAGTTTCGCGATTTTGGCTTAAGCAAGCCTTAGAAAGACAAGAAATTATTCACTGGAACGGAAAAACAAGACCATTTACCAGCCTTTTTCAAAATAGCATCATCGTGAATACACTGAACAGTTACCTTGCTCTGACAAAAGCGGTCACTAATCCTGAAATTATCATACCTGCCATTCCATCTAATCCGGCCACTGATCTCCTCAGGGAAACCGGCATTCTTTTGAAACTGTCGGATTTTTTTCCAGGGAGTGTCTATATTCCAACAGGATAATCACATGATGCATGTGATGCATGATCATTCGAGATCCAACTATTTTGGGGACTGCCCCTTGAGATGGGCAATAACCATCCTGATTTCACCGTAAGAATAGTCGTCTCCCAAGGCCTTTTTAACCCGGCTCATGCTGCCACCTGTCTCCTGGGAAAGCTCCTGGCTGATACGCTTCACCCGCTCTTCATCCATCAGCCTGCTAATGGAGATTTCACCACGGGCTATGCAGTCTGCCAGATGCTTTTCAACGGTGGAGACAACCAATCCCCGTTCCGATGCAATTTCCCTTATGTCTTTGCCTTCATTGAAAAGCTCAAGGGTTATTTCACGGGTTGAACGAATTTCAGGGACAGGTTTACCTTCCTCATGGCCGAGCAATTCAGGCGAAACAGTGCCGGTGATACCGTGCCGTTTGCGGTAATCGTTCACAATATCCAGGAGTTCCGCACCGAACCGCTCCAGGGTCTTTGGGCCAATACCATGTATACGGCCAAGCTCCCTCAGATTCTCCGGCAGCCGCATTGCTATTTCAATCAGTATTCGCTGGTGAAGTACCTGGTAATGGGCAACTCCCAGCTCGGCAGCCTTTCTGGAACGCCAGTCCTTCAGGGCCTGGAACAGTTCCGGATGCTGAATATCCGATTCCTTCCAGGCGGCAGTGACCTTTTTGCCTGGCCTTTCCGGTTCAAAGGCATTATCAGCGCGGGAAACAGCTTTCAGGTAACGGATGGGAGAGAATCCATTCTCGCAGGTCTTTATTCCGGCAAGGCGGATTGCAAGCTCCCGGCGGGTATTTTCCAGGCTTCGGCTGACTTTTTTGCGAAGATCCGTATTATCCGTCTCAAATCCCAGGGATTTGAGGGGTGTTTCAAGCAGGCTCCCCAT
>WGBG01000192.1 GCA_015494395.1 Deltaproteobacteria bacterium | reverse complement strand
TTATGTCGATTATAGCTTTCCAGTTTTGAAACCCTTCGGGATCGCCGTATTTACTGCATCTCCTTTGTCAGAGGAATCCCCATATAGCCGACTATTATGGGAATTCCTCTTTCGCGGATATGCAGCAAATCCGACAATCGCTCAATCCAGGTTATTACTTCTCTCGTCTCTCACGCTGCCTGAAAATTATACGAATAGGGACATCGGGAAGCTCCAGTTCCTCTCTGAACCGGTTAATCAGAAAACGCCTGTACTGATCAGGTATTTTATCAGGATAATTTGCAAAAATCACAAAAGTTGGCGGCCTTACCGCAACCTGTGTAGTGTAATAAAGTTTAAGGTGATGCCCCTTTGAAATTGGAGGATTACGCCTTGTCACCGCCCTTTGCAATATCCTGTTTGCCCTGCCTGTGGAGCACGTTGCGTTATACTGAGTATAAATACGGTCAATCAGAGGGAATATACGCTCCACCCTCTTGCCTGTAAGTGCAGAGATATTCAGATGGGGCGCATAGGGTATAAAGCGCTTTGCACGTTTGAGCTCTTCGTTTCTTAACTTGACCAAATGGGAATCCTTCTGGATAAGGTCAAACTTGTTGTACAATGTGACACATGCCTTTCCATACTGTTCTGTATAACCAATAAGTTTCTGATCCTGATCAGTTATGCCCTCGGTTGCATCAAGTACCACAAGGGCTATATCACAGTCCTTAACAGCATCTATTGCCTTAATAATACTGAATTTTTCAATCTTGTCCCTTACCCGTGCCCTGCGTCTTATTCCAGCAGTGTCTGTAAAGACAATATCCCGGGCATTTTCCCTATGAAGCAGGGTATCAACTGCATCACGGGTTGTTCCAGGCATGTCTGCTACAATCATGCGCTCATGCCCGGCGAAACGATTCAAGAGGGATGACTTCCCAACATTGGGCCGGCCAATGATTGAAACACGTATGGGCTGGTCATAATCAGGAAGGCCAAGCTCGGAAGTTATATCATCACCTTCTGTTATGCTTGGGGGGCCAGCCTTTGCCCCATGGACCCCCTGCTTCGCCTCCACCCTGGAAAAGCCCAGTTTCTCAAGCATTTCTCCGGCATCATCCAGAAGGGCTGTAACCCCCCGGCCGTGGGCCGCTGATATTGGATACAGCCTCTCCACTCCCAGGCTGTAAAATTCCGCCGCATCCATCTCCTGGTGCCTGTTATCAACCTTGTTCACTATATAAAATACAGGCTTTCCCATTGCCCTTAGCATGCGGGAAATATCCTCATCAACAGGCGTAAGCCCTTCCCTTCCGTCCATAAGGAAAAATATGATGTCAGCCTGCTCCACAGCCTTCATACTCTCCCTTGATACAAGGGCTGAGATATTTTCAGTTGAGTTTGTATCCTCAAGCCCGCCGGTATCTATTATCTCTGCAGGAATTTCACCAAGGCTCACCGCTGCATACCGGCGGTCCCTCGTGACTCCGGGCAGAAAATCCACAAGGGCGTCACGGGAACGTGTAAGCCTGTTAAAAAGCGTTGATTTACCCACGTTTGGCCGCCCGGTTAACGCAATGAACGGTTTTCTTTCATTCTTGCCTGATGTCATGTCTTCCTGCTCTATTTCATGCAAGGTCCTGCAACTCTGCCAAAGTCTGCTATAAACAGAGGGCTCTATGCAGGACAACACGAATGTTGGAGATAGGGAAAGTAATGTGTTAAACTGCCTGAACAGTAAGGGCCTGATTAAGCTTGAAACTCTGTCAGTTTAATAAAATTTCAATAATTTCCAACCCCGGTATGCACTTAATAAGATAATCTGGCTCACTCCAGAGTCTGACCGGAAAATAGAAACGGAGCATAACAATGGAAGTCCTCCAGCTTCTTGCATCTGCCCTTGGTATCTCTGCCATGGCAGGCGTAAACTTATACCTTTCTGTTTTTGCCACAAGCCTTGCCCTTAACATGGGCTGGCTTCATCTCTCACCCCAGATGCAGTCGCTTGAGGTACTTGGGGACCCTTCAATAATGATGATAGCAGGATTTCTCTACTTCCTGGAATTTTTCGTGGACAAGATACCAGGACTTGATTCACTCTGGGATGCGGTGCACACAGCCATAAGGCCCCTGGGGGCAATGTTAATGAGCCTTGCCCTGCTGGGCCAGACTGACGTAACCCTGGAGATCATAACCGCCCTGCTCTGCGGGGGTGTAGCCCTCAGCACCCACGCTACAAAAATGGGAATAAGGGCAATAATAAACACCTCGCCAGAGCCATTTTCAAACATCGCGGCAAGTGTATCCGAAGATGTAATGGTGGCAGGAGGACTTACCCTTTCATTTTACCACCCCATTGCAGCAGCCGTCTGTGTTATCATATTTCTGGTCACCTTTGCCTGGTTTGCGCCAAAGCTTTTCAGGTTTGCAAGAATGGTGCTGATATTTGCATTCCGCAAGATAAGTTCAGCACAGGAAAAAATCGGTACTAACGGCCTGCCACTGGACATAGAACCGAAACAGAGGGAAAAACTTGGTGAATATCTGCAAAGGGGGCAAGGTGTTGAGTGGTGCTTCAAGGGTTTTACAGGAAAGACCAGGGAATTCCCGTCAGGGCTTATATGTTACCTTTTCAAGACGGAAAAGGCAGACGGCCAGGACGAAGGCACAGAGAATTCTGAAAAACAGAGCCTCCTTGGTTGCTGGATCAAGGGGAAAAAGATAAAATGGCTTGACCCTGCCGCCCTTGAGATAGCGGTGAAACGCCGTTTTCTCTTTTCAGAGTTTTCATTTATTGACAAAAACACCCACGATTCAACTGTACTGCGGCTAAACCCAAGGGATGGCCGGAAACTTGAGGAGCTGCTGAAGCTCAAACAGCCAACATGATCAGACAATCAGCATTAAATGCACATCCATTACGTTGGTGAGGGTAGGCCCTGTCATAATCAGCTCCCCTGTCTTGCTGAAAAAATTATAGGCATCATGTCTTTTCAAAAAATCTTCCGCATCAAGCCCCATTTTTTTTGCCAGTTCAACACTCTTTCCTGTAACCGCTGCACCTGCTGCATCAGTAGGCCCGTCTGTGCCATCTGTGCCTGCAGATAGCACAAGTACATTTTCAAGCCCGTCTATCTCCAGGGCTGCAGAAAGGGCAAACTCTTGATTTCTCCCGCCCTTTCCATGCCTGTCTCCCATTGTTACAGTTGTCTCACCGCCACTTATAATACAGCATGGCGGGGGCAGCGGGTTTGCAGTCTCCGTGACCTCTCTTGCAATGGCACCGTGCATCCTGGCAATATCTGTTGTCTCCCCCTGGATTGATGAACTTAATACCAGCGGAGTGTACCCCCTGTCTTTTGCGGCAGCGGCTGCTGCAGAAAGTGCCTGCCTGTTTGAGGCGATTATACTGGTTGTAACACCCTTGAAGCACGGATCATCTGCCGATGGAGTATCTGGAAGCTCACCTGAAAGCCCCTGTTCCACACGCGCTCTGACCGCGTTTGGAACCCTTTCCCACAGGTCATACCTTGAAAGTATCGCCTTTACATCTTCCCAGGTGGTGCTGTCCGGAAACGCAGGCCCGGAACCTATGGTATCAAGCCTGTCATGGATAACGTCACTTATCACAAGGGAGATAATGGTGGCGCCTGCCGCAAGCCTTGCAAGATTCCCCCCTTTTACCGCGCTCAAATGTTTACGTACTGCATTTATCTCCTGAATATCCGCGCCACATTCAAGAAGGAGCCTTGTGACCTCCTGTTTATGTTCCAGGGTAATTCCAGGCGCCGGGGCTGCAAGCAGGGCACTCGCCCCCCCGGAGAGAAGATTTACAAAAAGGGTTGATGGCCCAGCATTCTCCTCCACAAGCCCCATAATCTGCCTTGCGGCATTGACGCTTCGTTCATCAGGAACCGGATGGGAGGCCTCAAGGAGCTTTATCTTTGAAAGAGGCATGACATGGCCATCCTTTACCACAACAATGCCGCAGTAGATCATGTCGCCAAGTATCTCCTCAACAGCCAGGGCCATGGGGGCTCCGGCCTTTCCTGCCCCTATCACAACTATTTTTTCATAATGGGACAGATAAAACAAACGCCCCTCACACTGAAGCACGTCACCGTCAAGGCTGAAATGGACCCTGACAGCCTTTTTCGGATCAACTGCCTCAAGTGCTGCCCTGAAAATGAAATCCGCATCAGAACGAAGGGCCGGAGAATCAGGGTGCATTAAATTATCTGCCATCACCCCTGTCTTATTCTTTTTGACAGATCCCTTGTAAGTTCAAGCGCCTTGATGGACAGGTCAAGGGAAAGCAGACCGGTACCACAGCTTGGGGTTATCAGTGCCTGGGATTTTATAAGATCATAATCGCAGCCAAGCTGTTTTGTCTGCTGCTCCCACATAGCATGGAGTGAATCAACATCAGCAGATGCAAGATCATTGTCATTAAGTGTTGGAACCAGTCCCCATGCAATAATCTTTCCCTGCTTCATAAAATCGGCAAGTCGATCACTGAATAGTGCTATGCGATCAAAATAACCAAAGGCGTCAAAGCTAAGCACATCAACCCCGGTTTCAAGCACAAGGGACCAGTCAGTATTGGCACAAACATGGATACCCGCAAGCCCCCCTGCCTGATGTATGGCATCAATTGCCTCGTTAAGGGCAGCCAAAGCGTCTTCCCTGGGAATACCAACCATTGCAGATGAACCAAATCCAGAGAGAGCAGGCTCATCAAGGAAGATCATCACATTCTCTGACAGCTTTTTAAGCTCCTCTGCCTGATACCTTGCCTTCATTGCAACACATTTGACCACGGCATCACGAAGCATATCATTATAGAATACCATCTTGCCGTCCTGGTCCTTGAGGCCGGTAAACATGGTGAAGGGCCCTGTAACCTGACCTTTTAATGCAGAGGGTGCAGGCTCTGCCTCCATTATCATGTGAAGAAATGCATTGAAGCCCTTTCCCGTCTTTTCTGAAAAGGCAAATATGGAATCGGAAAGCGGCATGCCGACATCTGTAACCCCAAGATACTGCTCAAAAAATGCCAGCATCTCACCCTCAAACTCAGAGGACGAGGTATCCAGGAAGCAGGTGTCATCTCTGTATTTAAGCCCTGGAAGCCCCTCTGCAAACTGGGAAAGCAGCCGTTCCTCAGGATAGCAGGGCAACTGTGCCCACAGGGGTATCTCCTGCATGTAGCGCAGAATAATTTCTGTTGCCTCCCTGTGATCTGACAGGGGAAGACTTCCTATGAGTGTTGGCCTTGCATCTGGTCTAAACGGCATATCACTTATTGTCTCCGTTATATTTTTCAGACTCGCCAGTGGACGGAACCTGGTTTCCTTTCAGGCCCGAATCCCTTGATGAGTTGATATATTTAATCTCGTAATGCTCAATATGAAGATCAGGCCGGGATACTATAATAATCTCCTTGCCAGTCTCCCTTTCAAGTGTCTCTACATGGACCGCCTCTTCCTTAAGGAGCATCTCACCAATGCGGGGATGCGTCTGGATCTGTATGGCGTCTGTGTCAATGTTTCCTGCCTCACGCCTGATCTTTCTGAATATTTCATAACAGACTGTACGCCTGGATGGAAGCACTCCTGCGCCATCACAGTAAAAACAGCGTTCACATAGCTGGCGGGTAAGGCCTTCGCGGTTACGCTTTCTTGTCATCTGTATCAGGCCAAGCTCGGACATACGAAGGATATTTGAGCGGCACTTGTCATGCTTGATTGCCTCTTTCAGGCAGTTAAAGACCTCATCCCTGCTTGCAGGGTTTTCCATGTCTATAAAGTCGATGATGATAAGGCCGCCTATGTTCCTTAGCCGCAACTGGTACGCAATCTCGCGTGCTGCCTCAAGGTTGGTCTTCAGAATCGTGTCCTCAAGTCTGCGTTTTCCTACAAACTTGCCGGTATTTACATCAATTGCCGTAAGCGCCTCTGTGCTTTCTATGACAATATAACCACCGGACTTCAGCCATACCTTCTTGCCTATTGCCCTTGACATCTCCATTTCGATCCCAAAGGCATCAAAAAGCGGGGTGGAATCGGAATAATACTCTACCCGGGGCTTGAGGTTCAGTGCAAAGGTCTCAAGGAAATCAATTATCCGCCGGTAGGCATCGGCAGAATCCACTACCAGGCGCTTCACCTCGCCGGTAAAGAGGTCACGCACTGCACGAAGCGTAATGTCAAGGTCTTCATAAACAAGGCTTGGTATGGGCATTGTGGCAGCACGCTTCTGGATGTTTGACCAGAGCTTCAGCAGGAAGTTCATCTCTGCCTCAAGGTCTTCCCTGGATATACCCTCGGCTGCCGTGCGCACAATAAACCCCATCCCGCCGGGACGAAGGGATTCAATGATCTCCCGCAGACGTGAACGCTCATGCTCGTCTTCAATGCGCCTTGATATGCCTATGTGATTCATTGTAGGCATCAGCACAAGGTGTCTCCCAGGCAGGGAAATATGCGACGTAACCCTGGCCCCTTTGCTTCCAAGTGGCTCCTTTGCCACCTGAACAAGGATCTCCTGCCCCTCATGAAGGAGATCTTCTATACGAAACGGAGGAGGCGTGTAGTGAAGTTCAGGCTCCGGCTCATCATCCCCAATCTCACAGTGCAAAGCGTGATGATCCGCCTCGGTACACTCGGCTCTCCCAAGCATGAGTTCAAATTCGTTCAGATGATCATATACATCTGTGACATATAGAAACGCAGTGCGCTCAAGCCCGACATTTACAAATGCTGCCTGCATGCCGGGAAGCACCCTCACAACCTTTCCTTTATAAATATTTCCAACGTAACCGCGCTTTAGCGCCCTTTCCACATGGAATTCAACCGCGGTCCCGTTTTCAAGGAGTGCGACCCTGGTTTCCCAGGGCTCCACGTTGATTATGAGTTCTGAATGCATGGAAGACACGGCTGTTCTCCTAATCCGCCTTGTCGTGAATCCAGACCCACGTGGCATCCTTTGCCTTTTTGTTCACCTTCCATTTGTCACCAGGCGCCTCAGGACGTGTCCACTCAAAAAACCATGCTGCATCCAGGCAGGAAATATTTACGCAGCCATGTGACTGCTTAACCCCGAAGTTGTTATGCCAGTACGCACCATGTATTGCATATCCGTTAAAGAAGTACATGTGATACGGGACATCTTCAAGATAGTAGAAATTCTCACCCTTCTCCCCGCCGCTCATCTTTGCAAACCTGACCTTTGCCCATATCCTGTAAAGGCCGCTGGGTGTATCAAAATCAGGAAGCCCTGATGAAACAAGAGAGACATAGACCTTACGGTCACCTTCATAGGCTGAGATTGTCTGCTCGTAGAGGTTGATATCAATCCACTTGGCATCTGCAGGGATTGATTCAGGCCGTGGCTCATCAACTATTTTTGCTATCCTGCGCTGCTCTATCCACTGATCTTCTCCAACCCGGTGCCAGTCCCACCCGTTAATATGCCTGGTCTCGTACAGTCTTACCAACGTATGTTTTTTAAGCAGCATTCCATCAAAAAACTCTTCCCTGCCGGGTTTTGTGGATGTATATGCATCAAATACCACCCAGCCGTACCGTCCATCAAGAGGATGCTCCTTCAGATTGATTCCATGAAAGTCAGATGCCCAGAATTTTTTAAGATGGCGTGCCTCAACATATTCGTCAGGATTAATGTTGTACCACTCAAGCCCGGCGGCATTTATAATTTCAGGCTGCTCAAGGCTTACCCATCTGAATGTCCCCTTTCCGCCATCAAGCATCCTGACAGGCCTTACACCTTCAGTATCCGGCAAAGGCTCCTTGAACACAGGAGACGGGATATCCTCCACATAGGCATAATCCCAGGGGAGTACGTCACGATGATTATCCCAGAATTTTTTAAGCTGAGGTGACTGCCCCTCAATATGAACAGTGGCTGCAAGGTGTTCAGCTGCATCAGACAAATTTTCTGCAGAGGAGTTGGCAGCATTGACCTGGCCAGAACTATCGGTCCCGTTATCTGGCAACAAACCGGAATCGCTGATACCCTCAGAGGTTATATTTCCTGACCTCTGATATGGCGGGACGTTACCTTCTTCAGAGGCTGCAAAGGATACTGCCACCCAAAACAGACATGACACAAATATGAACAATGCATAAACAACACGCCGCCTGCAATCACTGTCACAAAACACCATTCTATTACTCATCAGCCCTATTTCCTGCAATATCACACTTGCACCTGAATTGAGCGTTTCAAAAGTTTGAAGAAATTATTTTATACGATATTAAAAGGAGTTATATCTATCATACTCTTCAACTTTTGAAACCCTTCGGGATTGCCGGATTCACTGCATCTCCTTTGTCAGAGAAATTCCCATATAGCCGACT
>WGBG01000191.1 GCA_015494395.1 Deltaproteobacteria bacterium | reverse complement strand
TATCGTTTCCTGAATCTGGGCAAGTTCCGCATCCCCGATGCGTCGGCCTCGAATATGTAGTGTTTCCATGCGTCACCTCCTTGATGGAGATCACGCTATCATGGTAAAAATTTGAACGCAAGATTTTTTTGAACAAATGCGTAATGCACCCGGCGGCCATTGCAAGCCAGTGCCCCGCAAAAGGCTCAGTGGTGTTTGAAGGTTGGATGCTACGCATGTTTGCCGCCCCTGAGCCGTAGCGTTAGCTTTCAAAAGTACAAGATTCCATGCTTACGGAATAACCTAAGGAGGAGACATTATGGCTGAAACGTGTTTTGTGATTTCACCTATTGGTGAAGAAGGTTCTGCAACTCGAAAACATGCAGATGATGTATTTGATTTAATAATAAAACCAGCAGTTGAAAAATACGGTTTTGATGTGGTGAGAGCTGACAAAATTGCAGGAGCTAAGTCAATAACTGAAGATGTTATACGTTTAGTCCAAGAATCAGCTTTATGCATTGCGGATCTGACGGAGCATAATCCAAACGTTTTTTATGAATGTGGTCGAAGGCATGAGACAGGTAAGCCAACAATACAAATAATAAGCAAAGAAGAAAAACGAATCCCATTTGATTTGGCTGGGATTAGAACCATTAAGTACGATATGTCAGATCTAAGAGAGGCTAGAAAGGCTATTTTAAAAATTCAGGATTTTATAGATGAGGCTGCAAGCTCCGGTTTTGAAGAGCAAAGTAGTGGAACGTCGATGGCCACTATCAATGATGCCTTAATCAGGATTGAACGTAAATTAACAAAATTATCTTCTACTACGAGCAATGAAGCTATTTCTAAGCGAACTAAAGTAGGTTTTGATTTATTACTCAAAAACCCACAAGCAGCATTAAAAGAGGCAATCATTAATGGAGATATCGAAACAATTCTCACATTACTACCGCGTTTAAGGAATATTCTTGGAAAATCCTCACTTATTCAAGTGGCAGGTATCTTGTCCATGCAAGGATACCCAGAGGGAAAAGACATACTATTAGATGTTGTATCGGACTTTGATGAGGAAGAAGATATAGATATATATCGGGCCGCAATAAGTGCGCTTAACCAATATTATATTGCAAGAGATGAAGAAAAAGAGGGTGCTGAAACGATAACTCCACTTATCCAGAATATTATTGCTTTTGAAGGAGTTTCGGACGAGAGTAAAGCTTACTTTTATAATCAACTTAGTATGATTCAAAATGGTGCAGGACAATTGTCAGAGGCTTTAGATAGCTTGCAAAATGCACTTCGTTACGCTCCCCAAGAACCATCATATCACTATAATATTTCTATAGTATTCCAAAAATCTGGACTCTCTAAACAAGCCGTTGAACACGCCAGAAAATCGCTTGATTATGAAAGCACGCCAGACGAGGATCATCTTTCTCACGCATATGAAGTTTTTAAAGAGAATAACCTAGAAGAAGAAGCCGAGGATGCGCTTCAAAAACTTAGGGCGGTGAACGCTGTGCGGGCTGCTTATGCTGAACTGTAGAAGCTAACGAATAAGGTTAGATTGTGTGAGCGCAGCGAACCACAATCTGAAAACGAATAAGGTTAGATTGTGTGAGCGCAGCGAACCACAATCTGAACCGTTTGTTGGACAAGCCCGGTGATGTAATAGAAAAGAGCTTTTTTACGACAAGGCTGCCTGATCAGGCAGAGTCAGGAGCAGGGAAAAATCCCTGCCAGTGGCGTGATCTTTGACAAGAATGCTTTCCAGGAAGTGGTCCACGGAAGCAATATATGGCGTTTTTTGGACGTAGGTATCCAGTACCGGATCATTCGGTTTTTCTTCATTCCCAAGCTGTGATCTGCCGGTTACATAACGATTCTCCCTTGACAGGTCATCCGCAGGGGACTGGTGATCGTGTTGGTGGCTTTGGGATCATAACCCGGATGATCTCCATGACTTTTCCGCATGCCTGGCAGAGAATTCCAGGCCGCTGTTTACGGCGGCTTTTGAACCTCCCCGCAGGGGTGACCCGCAGCACCATCTGGAGGAACCTGATCAGCTTTTTACTGCACGGATGCAGGAACCCGTAACTGCGGGTCTTGCGGAACCCTCTGGGTAAGACGTGCTGCATGAGCAGGGAGAGAAAATCCTCCCCGGTAACGGTCCTGGTCCTGTAGGTCCCGGTTTTGGCATGAAGATACCGGAAGGTGATCATCCCGTCTTCATTCTTCAGAATATCCTCCTCGCGGATGACACCCCGATAGAGGTACCTGCCCCGATAGATGACGGCCTTGTCACCGTTGCCCACATCTCTGCAGTCAACCACCCAGTCCTTTGGACAGGTTTTGGGCACACGCAGGCCATGCTCAACCACGGCCTGCAGCAGCTTTGCCCGGAAGACCCTGGCCAGGGCCTTGTGGTTGAAGAGATAGCCGGTGTCCTTGACCCGCCAGAGTCCTGTTTTCAGGTTGATGGTTGCTGCGGGCATGACCACATGGATATGCGGATGATAGTCAAGAGTCCTTGAATGGGTATGCAGGACCGTGGTGAACCCTGCCGCACCCCCAAGCTGCTTGTCATTTTCGGCAAAAGTCTTGAGGGTCTCCTGAACACAGGAAAACATCAGGGAATAGATGATCTTCTGATTCCCCCTGGCCAGTTCCCTGAGCTGGGCAGGCAGGGTAAAGGTGAGCAGGAAATACCTGGCCGGCAACCGTTTGTCCAACTGGTTGCTGATCCACTGGTCGTTCTCGTGGTTCTGACAATGCGGACAACTGCGGTGACCGCAGGAATGCGGGATATAGGCCTGGAGGCCACATTCACATTGGGCGAGCATATGGGGACCATGCGTCTGCCGGCAGTGCTCCATAACCGCAAGCGCCTTCCTGTGGCTGGGCAGAATCGTGTTTTTGTAGCGCTTGAAGAAACTGTCCTTGAACTGACTGATAATCCTGGAGAGCAGTATCATTTGACACCTCCCCAGCTCAAGGTGAAATCCCCGATCAGCGTATCGATGGCCCGGCGAAGGTTGTTGCCGGTTGTGGTGGTCAGATGGGTGTAGCGGGAAGTGGTCAGGATGGAGACATGGCCGAGAATCTGCTGCAGTTCGACCAGGTCAACCCCGGCTTCGAGCAGATGGGTGGCGTAACTGTGGCGCAGGGAATGGCATGAAATTTTTTTTTATGCCGAGGTCGGTCACCACGGCCTTCATTGCGCACTGGATGCCTCCCCTGTCCAGCGGCACATCGACCAGGGCAGCGTTTTTCAGCCCTCGCTTCCTGCTGGGAAAAAGAAAATGCGGGTGTCGGTGCACGCTCCAGAAATTTCTGAGCACATGCAGGGTGTTCACCGGCAGGGGAACCAGCCTGTCCTTGTTGCCTTTGGCATTGCGGACATGGACACGCATGGCCTTGGCATCGATATCCGCCACAGTCAGCCTGATGCCTTCACCCAGGCGCAATCCCAGGCTGTACAGGGCGAAGAAAAAGACCTTGTAACTTAACCGGTCGGTTGCCGCCATCAGGCGATGCACCTCCTCAACGGAAAGGATGTCCGGAATACGGCTGGTCTTTGGCGGCTTGACAAGCTTCACCTCCTGCCAGGGCTTGTCCAGCACATGGGTATAGAAAAATTTCAGACCATAGAGATCCAGCTTGACCGTACTCCATGAATGGCACTCCAGCAGGTCGGTAAAATACTCGAGGAGTTGATCGGAGTTCAGGTCGTCAATCCGAGCTCCGAAATAATTGCCAATCCGCCTGATGGCCCTGGAATAGGCCTCAACGGTCTTGGGCTGCAGCCCCTTGAGCTTCAGGTGTTGTTGATGTTTGCGGTAATACCGGGCAAAGGCAGGGTCGTCGGGCATGTTGGTATTCACTGTAACCTCCCTGAATGGAATTGATACGATGGCAAACAAGTTGCCACACCACATCCCTTCCTGTTACAGGAAACAGAGAAACATTACAGCAAATTTAAACGGATGCTCGGACCCAGGCTCTGCCTGTCTGCCGCGTAGCGGCTTCGTCCAACAAGCGCCATTAACTCGGACATTTTTCCGCGGCGCTTGAGTTGTGCTTATCGCTACGCTAGCACAACTCAACCACCGCTCCAAAATGCCGGTTATGGCGACCGTTAGCGCTTAAAATGAAACAAAACTCTGACAACTTTTATTGGAAAT
>WGBG01000190.1 GCA_015494395.1 Deltaproteobacteria bacterium | reverse complement strand
GCCCACTGTTCTGGCGCAATATGTTCAATAAATTTTTGAAGCATATTTCCTGCGCCGTAAATTAAAAACTGAAGGTTATTTTTGTGTAAAAACTACGGGGAACTTCAGTTGATACAACGCCTTCGTCAGAACCTCCGAATTCAGGATGTTGATTATCAAGGAGGTTTTCAAGCATGAGACTTAGATCCATCCAGTTCGCAGGTTTCCAGCCTAATCGTAAGTCGATCCTTGTATAAGAGGGTATGCTGTAGTCCTGGATGCTGCCTGAATAATATAAACATGTGTCTAATTCAAAATTTTTTGGGAGATCAATATAACTTCTTATGGAAAACTGCTGATCAGGGCTGAATGTATCAGGCATTCCAAGGGTGTTACCTGAGTCTGAGTCGTTTGAGATATTGTAATGCAGCCAGGAGTAAGCGGCATAAATCGTCCACCATGGGAACGGTTTAATTGTGCCTGCCAGTTCCACTCCGTAAGTATGGCCAGACTGTTTGTTCTTAAAGACGTAATTGCTGTAATACTGCATAGTGGTAAAATCAAAGCCAGAGCTGACACGCTCAAGGGTACGGAGATCGTCATATTCGTTCCAGAAACCAGCAATGTCCAGGGAAATGTTTTTGGCAGACTGAATCCTGTATCCTATTTCATACGCCAGAAGTTTTTCAGATTTGAAATTGGAAGAACCCTGCATCTTCATCCTCATGCCCGCAATAGGGCCTGCGGAAGGTATGTCCACGGCGTAAACGTCCAGGTTTTCGTCAGCTCTTGATGGAGTGCGGACCGCCCTGGATATTGCAGTCCAGAAAGTCTGATTCCTGGTTGGTTTCCAGGAGAGACGTGCGGATGGCTGGATTTCAAATCCGGTGTAATCGTTGCTTTCGAACTTTGAGCCAAGAATGAATTTAAGCTTACGGGGTATAATTGAAATCTCGTCCTGGATGAATCCGCTTATCCAGTGGAGTTCTTTGCTGTCCGGAGCAAAAAGTTTTGCCAGGTGGGTGCTGATTGAGTCTATATTGTACCTGTAACCAAAGCCAATGATACAGTGCTGATTCCAGGGCAGGGGAATGGTCTGTTGCATATCCAGGTCCCAGGTATCTTGCGTAATGTCGTATTCATACTGGGACCGTTCGGTCCGGTCATAGTACATCTGAACGGTCAGGTTGAAGTCATCTGTAAACTTATGATGCCACCTGCTTAGAACATTACCACCGGAAACATTTCCCTTATCATACAATATACCGACACTTGGAAGACCCTGGAAGTTAACGATCTCCTGGCTGTAGCCCGTATAGATATCACCTTGCACCGTGAGTGAATCAGAGGAAGAGATAGCCCAGTCAGTTCTGAAGCCGCCTCTTGTGCTGGACCATGCATCATTTGCATCACTGCCTGTCTTGGGACTTGAGCTGTTGTCATATGCGTTAATGCCAAAGGGATAACTCGCCCTGTAAAAACCCTTGCCATAAACACGGTAATAAAAATTGCCTATTTGTCCCCCAAATCTACCCTGTCCAAAACCCCTCTCCTGGTTACCTGCCCCACCTGCCACTACTGTCCCCTGGCTGGCCCCAGCGCTTTTGGTGATTATGTTGATTACTCCATTAACTGCATTCGAACCCCACAGTGTGGCTCCGGGCCCACGAATCACCTCTATCCTGTCAATATCTTCCAGCATTGTGTCCTGCACATCCCAGTAAACACCGGAATAGAGTGGGGTATAGAGGGTGCGGCCATCAAGCAGGACAAGGAGTTTGTTTGCATATTTTCCATTAAATCCCCTTGCAGTGATTGCCCATTTGTTAGCGTCAATGTGGGCTACCTGAATGCCTGGCGCCATGCGAAGGGCTTCTGGAATGGTGGTTGCGCCTGACCTTCTGATATCTTCCTGTGTAATAACGAAGATAGCTGCTGCAGCATCTGAAAGCGTCTCCTCGCTCTTTGAAACAGACGTAATCTTTATCTTCATGAGCTGGTCAAGGCTCATTCCCATGTAACGGTTTTCCGCAACACCGGATGCCCTTGCAGTTGAAGCGCCAGCAATGAACGATATTATCAGTAAAGATGATAATAAGCCCTGCAAGAATCTGTTGGTTGAAATAATATATAACATGCTCAAAATCCCAACGGTTGATTAATCCTCTTTGCAGGTATCCAGTTCAAAGAAGAAGCTTGCCCCTTTTTCACTACCTGCGTCCACCCCTATGGT
>WGBG01000189.1 GCA_015494395.1 Deltaproteobacteria bacterium | reverse complement strand
TTATGTCTATTATCGCTTTCCAGTTTTGAAACCCTTCGGGCTTGCCGGATTCACTGCATCTCCTTTGTCAGAGGAATTCCTATATAGCCGACTATTATGGGAATTCCTCTTTCGCGGATCTGCAGCAAATCCGACAATCGCTCAATCCAGGGTTTTATCATTCGTCTTTCAGCCGCCTGCCTGTAAGTTTCAGAAACAGGTCTTCAAGCGTTGGCGGGCGTTTAATCACGTGGCGCTGTGAGATTGCAAGCTCATCAATTTCCCTGCACGGTTTTCTTATGTAAACAACCAGCCTGCCATCATATCGGTCTGTAGATATGTTATCACAGACAAGGAGCTTTTCCTCCACTTTATCAAGCCGTTCCGGTGAGTCTGTAAACTCCAGCACCTCTTCCCCAATTTCATCATGTACCATTTCAGACGGGATACCCTGGGCAAGTGTCTTTCCGTTCTCAAGTATGATTACCCTGGTTGCAAGCCTTTCAACCTCCTCCATGTAGTGGCTGGTAAGAAGCATTGTGGTACCCTGGCGCCTCAGGATTGACAGGCGTTCCCAGATAAGCAGGCGGGCTTGTGGATCCAGGCCAACGGTGGGTTCATCAAGAATCAGCAGATCAGGAGCGTTAATAAGCGCCCGGGCAAGCAGAAGCCGTCTGCGCTGACCGCCGGAAAGGTTTTGTATTATTTCATCGCTTCGGCTTGCAAGTGCAAAGAACTCCAGAAGTTCTTCAGCCCTCTGCCTGGCCTTTTTTGCCCTTATGCCAAAATATCCTGCATAAACAACCAGATTTTCCAGGACCGTAAGATCAGGGTCCAGGCTGTCTGACTGGGGTACCACGCCTGTGCGCATCTTGATATCCCTGAGCCGTTTGTCCGCAGGCATGCCGAATATGGAAATGCTTCCTGAGGTGGGAATGGCAAGGCCGGTGAGCATGTGAATTGTGGTGGTCTTTCCAGCCCCGTTTGGGCCTAGAAGCCCGAGACAGTCACCTGGATAGACGTTCAGGTCAAGGCCACAGACAACCTCCCGTGTGCCAAAACGTTTGACAAGGTCTTTTATTTCTATCACCGGCTGGGGCATTTGTTTGATTTCCATCAATATTGCGGTGTGAGGAGTGGTGTCCGGGCTGTGTTATCGCCTGTTGCCCTGTTGTGTGAAAACATGGATGCCATTTCAATAGCTGCCATCATGCTATCTTCATGGGCACTGCCTTTACCTGCTATGTCATAGGCAGTTCCATGATCAACAGAGGCCCTGATTATTGGAAGCCCCAAAGTTATGTTGACGCCGTCAGAGAAGTGTACAAGCTTGAAGGGGATGAGTCCCTGGTCGTGATACATGCAGACCACAGCGTCATACCTTCCGTTCCATGCTGCATGAAATACGGTGTCAGGCGGAAGCGGGCCGGATGCGTTTATGCCCGCATCCTGCGCCAGCAAGACAGCAGGGGCAATTATCCTGGACTCCTCATCTCCGAACATTCCCCCTTCCCCTGCATGCGGGTTAAGGCCTGCCACAGCAATCCTGGGATTTTTAATCAGGAACAGTTGTTTGAGAGAATCATCAGTAATGGTGATGAGGTCAAGGATCTTCTGTTTTGACAGGGCTGGCACAACATCTTTAAGCGCGCAGTGTATGGTTACAAGTGTTACCCTGAGCCTTGGCCCTGCAAGCATCATTGCGTAGTTATCCGTCCCTGTTTCATGGGCCAATATTTCAGTATGCCCTGGAAAGTTTATGCCGGCAAGCTTAAGCCCCTCCTTGCTTATGGGGGCTGTGACCATTGCGCTGCACTGCCCGTTCATGCAGAGCCTAATTGCCTCAATAACATAAGAATATGAGGCACGCCCTGTAGTCTCGGTAACTTTGCCCCAGGGTACTTCTTCCTGCCTTAATTTTGTAACCGGAATGACATTGATCTTTTTACCTGCGGGAGGCCGGCCGGGGCTCCAGGATATTATTTTATCCACAAGTGAATGAAGCCCGGTGGAAGAGCATGCCTTTTTGAGTATATCAATATCCCCTGCCACCACCAGGTTCATGGGCTTACCTGCACGAAGCACCCTGTCCAGTGCCTTTATGGTTATCTCAGGCCCTATTCCAGCAGGGCATCCCATGCTGATGCAAAGAGGCGCTGTCCTTTCCACAAGATCATCCATGTCTTTCAATTACCACCTGGTCCCTCTGGTCTGTCTCTTCAAGAAAGACATTTACATGCTCATCTCCTGATGTCTTGAATGAAAGCCCTGTATAATCCGGCTGTATGGGAAGCTCCCTGCGTCCCCTGTCAACAAGCACGGCAAGCTGGATGCTCTTGGGTCTTCCAAAATCTGTAATGGCATCAAGGGCTGCCCTTATGGTTCGTCCTGTGTAGAGGACGTCATCAACCAGGATTACAGTCATGTCATCAATGCCAAAGGGTATTTCTGTCTTTCCTATTATCGGGTGATGGCTGAGCCTGCTCCAGTCATCCCGGTAAAGGGTGATGTCAAGCACACCAACAGGGGGAGTGCTGTTCTCAATGGCTGCAATCTTTTTCTGCAGTCTCTGGGCAAGGGGCATGCCGCCTGTTCGTATGCCTATAAGTCCGGTATTATCCACGCCCTTGTTGCGTTCAATAATCTCATGGGCCATGCGCGTAAGGGCGCGGTCAATCTCCTTGGCGGTCATTATTGTTTTGGTGTCCATCTGTACTTTTCTCCAAAAGCTGTAAAATCCAGGTTTTAGATGCAGGGAGCGTGTTACTTGTGAAGCCTGGAACTTTTTGGTATTTTCCTGCCACACTTAAAGAATGTTAACAAGGATTTGTCAATATCTTAACTTGATTTGAGCGTTTCAAAAAAGTTGGCTAAACTTTCATGACATGGAATTTGTCATTACCTGACATGAAAGTTAGCTCAAAGTCGGAAGCTGAAAACAAGCATGGCTTTTTTGCCTTGAGCCTTGAGCTTTCAGTCTTGAGCTATTTTCACGGTAAAGGCTCAAATTCAGACAGCTACAGACTATCCACAGATAATTTTATCAAACTTTCTCAGGAGACCTGCCCTGTAGCTGCAGGGCAGTTTTGTAAATTTATGGCTTCAGGAAACAGGATTTCAAAGATACGCAACATAGGGATAATAGCCCATATTGATGCAGGTAAAACAACTCTTACCGAGCGTATCCTCTACTATACAGGAAAAACACACAAGATAGGTGAGGTCCATGACGGACAGGCAACAATGGACTGGATGCCAGAGGAGCAGGAGCGTGGAATAACCATCACATCAGCGGTTACCACCTGTATGTGGCAGGGCAAGGAGATTCACATCATCGATACTCCGGGCCACGTGGATTTCACAATGGAGGTCGAGCGCTCCCTTAGGGTGCTTGACGGCGCTGTCGGCGTGTTTTGCGCAGTGGGCGGGGTCGAGCCCCAGTCAGAGACGGTATGGCATCAGGCAGACAAGTACAATGTCCCTAAGATGGCATTTGTAAACAAGATGGACAGGCTGGGGGCAGATTTTAACAGCACTGTCCAGCAGATGCGGGACAGGCTGGGTGTAAATCCCCTGGTTATGACTATTCCCTGGGGTGCAGAGGATGAATTCAAGGGCGTAATCGACCTGGTAAGGCAGAAGCTCATAGTCTGGGATGATGCAACAGAGGGTGTGGAGTATGAGTATGTGGATATCCCTGAGGAGATGGCAGAAGATGCCGAGCTTGCAAGGGAGCAGATGCTTGAAACCCTCTCAGAGGCTGATGACGCCATTATGGAAAAATACCTTGAGGAGCAGGAGATTGAACCCAAGGAGATTCACCAGGCGGTTCGAAGGGCGTGTATTGATCTTAAAGTTGTGCCCATCTTCTGTGGTTCTGCCCTTAAGAATAAAGGTGTTCAGCCTGTGCTTGATGCAATAGGCCGTTATCTTCCAAGTCCTGCGGACATACCGCCGGTAAAGGGGGAAAATCCAAAGACCGGCGAGATTGAAGAGCGCCCTCCCAGCAACAAGGAACCTCTTGCAGCCCTTGCCTTCAAGGTGCAGATGGACCAGGGCAGGAAGATGACCTATGTGCGGGTTTACTCCGGGCGTCTTCTTGCAGGAGACGAGGTGTGGAACGCTGTTCAGCAGAAGAAGGAAAAGGCTGCCCGTATCCTCCAGATGCATGCCAACAAGCGTGAGAGGGTAAAGGAGGCAGGTGCAGGCGAGATCGTTGCTGTAATGGGGCTTAAGCACAGTGTAACCGGAGATACCCTGTGTGATCCTGCCCATCCCATTCTGCTTGAGCCTATCAATGCATATGAGCCGGTTATATCCGTTGCAGTGGAGCCCAAGACAACCGGTGATCAGGACAAGATAGAGGCTGCCCTTTCAAAACTTGCCGAGGAAGACCCTACTTTTGTGGTGAAATTTAATGACGAGACCGGCCAGACAATAATTTCCGGCATGGGAGAGCTTCACCTGGATGTGCTTACTCACCGGCTTTTGCGGGAGTTCAATGCCGAGGTCCGGGTGGGTAAACCCCAGGTTGTTTACCGGGAGACCATACAGAAAACAGCCACTGCCACAGAGAGGTTTGACCGCGAGATAGGTGGCAGCCGTCATGTGGCAGGCCTTACTGTCACTGTTTCTCCCCTGGAAAGGGGTGAGGGCAACAGGGTTGAGAGTAAAATTGACGGGGAGTCACTGCCTGAAGGCTATGAGGCATTGATTCTTGAGACCCTGCAGCAGGGGCTTGAGAGCGGGGTGCTCCAGGGTTATCCCATGATTGATGTGCTTGTGACCCTTGATGATGTTGAGTTTACAGAGGGGCAGTCAACAGATATTGCCTTCAGGGCTGCTGCTGCCATGGCACTTAACAGGGCGTGTGAACAGGCAGATCCTATCCTCCTTGAGCCTATGATGAAGCTTGAGGTGCTTGTGCCTGAAGAGTTTATGGGCGAGGTGATCGGGGATCTCAACAGCAGAAACGGCAGGGTGGAGGAGATAAAGCCAAGGGGGCCTGTGCAGGCAATTATGGCTGTTGCCCCGCTTTCCCAGATGTTCGGTTATTCCACAGCCCTCCGCTCCAGCACCCAGGGAAGGGGCACATTTACAATGGTATTCTCACATTACGATCCGGTGGCCTGATGACATTTCTGAAAGACAGTTACAAGGAAAGCGGTGCTCAGTTTGACAAGGTCCGCTCACCTGAGGAGACCCTGGAGTGGGCAGCAGCGAATCTGAAACATCTTGATTTTCCCCTTCTACAGGAAACAGAGCGAATCGACAGCGGAAGGCTCGGCATCCCTGTTTATATCAGCCGTTACTCCCCACGCGCTGCAGCACTTACCGGCACTCACAAACAGATGGGAAAGGGCATTACTGCAGCCCAGGCCGAGGCAAGCGCAGTCATGGAGCTTATGGAGCGCTTCAGCCTGTTCTGGTACAGGGATAATGCGGATTTTCTAAGATGCAGCAGGCTTGAGATCAAAGAGCAACGACAAAGCCCCTATCAGGCAATGCCCCTGGAGCACATGAAGCGGGTTTTTGCCGATAACAGCGGTGCCCCGGTAGAAGATATAATTAATGAGATGCCCCTTCAATGGATGGCAGGGGAATACCCTCTTGAGGACACAGGCATCACCATTCCCTTTTCATGGATGTGGCCAATTAACGAGTATAATGGTTCTGCTGCAGGAAATTCCCTGGCAGAGGCAGCGGTGCAGGCAATATCCGAGGTGGTGGAGCGCCATGTCTGCTCTGTTATAAGCAGGGATATGCTTGAGACCCCGGAGATAGATCCTGACTCCCTGAGTGATCCTGCCGGCAGGGAGCTTCTGCAGCGGTTCACCCGGCTTGGAATCAGGGTTGTGCTTAAGGATTTTTCCCTTGATACAGGGGTGCCCACAGTGGGTGCAGTTGCATGGGACCCTTCAACATTTCCTCACAGAAGCGAAATTGTCTATACCGCAGGCACCTCATCTGATCCTCAGAGGGCGGTTATACGTGCTCTTACCGAGGTTGCGCAGCTTGCAGGGGATTTTGACACTGATGGAGAGTACGTTGAAAGCGGTCTTCCAAAGTTTGAATCCCTTGCTGACATGGAATATGTGCTGAAGCCTGCAGGCACGGTTTCCGTGCATGACCTTCCGTCATGTGCCTCTGACAATTTCCGTGAAGAGGTAAAGATGATGACACGGGCGCTTGAGAGGGCGGGCTTAAGCGTTTATCTGCTTGATATTACCCATCCTGTGCTTGATGTTCCGGCAGTTTATGCAATGATCCCGGGAAACCAGTTTCGTGACCGGACCGTTGACCTTGATGCTGTGTATCACTGCTCCCGGGTAGCTGCCTCTGCATTTGACTGGGCACCTGGTAAAGTGACAGAGATACTTCAGGCACTGCACAGCCATTTCCCAAAGCGATTTGAGACAGCCTTCTTTCTGGCTCACTGCCTGGAGCAGGCACAGGATTACAGGGGGGCAGTTGAGTGGTTTCGAAAGGCACTTGAGTTAGAGCCAGGGCATGAGGCTGCAAGTATAAGGTGTCATGTAGGCATGTGTCTCAGGGAGCTCGGAGACATTGACAGTGCCATTGAGGAACTGTCTGCTGCCAGGGATATCAATCCTGGGCTCAAGGAGATACATAATCAGCTTGGCTTCTGTTACTATACAAAAGAGGATTTTTATAAGGCCATTGAGTGTTTTGAGGCTGCCATTGAAATAGATCCCGGTTCTGCCATTGACTATGCAAATATTGGGAGTAATCTGCGCAGGCTTGGCATGTATGGCCCGGCGCTTAAATGGTACGAGATGGCCCTTGAACTGGATCCTGAGCTTGATTGGGCTGTGCAGCACATGGAAGAGATAAGGCAGGCCATGTAAAAATGAATGACTATTCAAAAAATATATGGCTTGCGGGTTAATTTTTTTCTAACGCATTGTTTATATATAACAAAATTAATTTTCCTTCATAAGGAAAAGTTCTTTTCATTGCTTGACAAAGAAATTTTCCTATAGTAAAGACTCATGTGAATTTATGAGTCCGTGCTAACGGAAACACCTTAGTGAATAATCCTAAAGGAGGGCAATATGGCAGCTTTTGAGTACAATGGTAAGACTTATGAGGTCGATGAGGACGGCTTCCTTCTCAAGGGAATGGAAGAATGGGATGACAACTGGGTAAAATACGTCCAGGAAGTTGAAGGTATTACTGAGATGACAGATGACCACTGGAAGGTTATCAACGTTCTTCAGGACTACTTCAAGAAGAATGGTATCGCTCCCATGGTACGTATTCTTTCCAAGACTACCGGTTACCCACTGAAGAAGATCTACGAGCTGTTCCCATCAGGACCTGGTAAGGGTGCCTGTAAGATGGCTGGTCTTCCCAAGCCAACCGGTTGTGTCTAATTCCCAGACAGAATCAGACCGTATTTAGAAGTGCAAGCCCTTGTCTGTTATGACAAGGGCTTTTTTTATGTATCTGCGCAGAGGGCACTGCATCTGCTGCGTTGTCCGGGGCTCGCAGTACATAAGTACGACTTCGCCCCGTCCGCCTTGCATCTGCAGCACCCTCTGCGCAGATACAGTAGAACTTTCACTGATTTATTGAAGAGTTACCTTTTGGATTTGGGGAGGTTTCTGCATCTACTGCGTTGTCATACGCTTGCAGGATAGGGAGTACGTCTGCGCTCTTCCGCCTTGCATCTGCAGCACCCTCTGCGCAGATACGTGAAAAAAATGGTGCATAAGAAGGGACTTTTGTATCTGTTCAGCGTGTTAAATGGTCTTGTTTTGGAGTGACAATTAAGAATTTCGTAGTTTTTCTTGGCGAAGCGCAGCCATAAAAATCGTGTCTGCCTGAGCGAGGGACGAGCGAGTTTCGTGATTTTGGCGGAGCAAGCCTTAGAAAAACAAGAAATTATTCACCGGAACGGAAAAACAATACCATTTACCAACCTTCATTAACATAAATACGCTGAACAGATACGAACTTTTTATCATGGGAATTCATCTTGGAGGTGAATGAGCAGTTATTTTTTGCTATAATATCACTCCATGAAAAAGATATCTCCTATACTCCTCGTGTTATCCCTTATATACTTTTCTGTTTCGCCTGCCTTTGGGGCAGAAACCTCGATTTTTGACAGGATCCTGCATGATTTCTCTCCGGTTGCAGCAAGAGTCCAGTCTGTTGAATCCGGAACTGTAACAGTTGGTTGTGGACGAAATTCCGGTATCTCTGATGGTGACCTGTTCCAGGTGTATCGAAAGGGAAGCCCGGTTAGCAGCGGAGATAACAGTATAATCGGGTATCTCAAACAGCCTTTTGTACTGCTTCGTGCAGAGCAGGTGTCCCGCACTGTTTCAAAGTGTATCCCTCTCAAGCCTCAAAAATCCAGAATTCGTCCAGCCATGCCGGTGATGCGTTACAGCGACATGAAGGCGGTGCTGGAAGTTGCCCCTGATATGAAGATTTCAAAGGGGGTGGAGCAGAGGCTAAGAGACACCCTTCCAGCCCTGAAATGGGTGGATTCCGAAAGCCTGAATGTTCCTGTAAACAGCGCAGAGGCAATGGAGCAGACAGGTATCGCCCTTGTGTTTTATCTTTCAAGAGACAAATTTACGGTTTATGGGCCTGGATACCGCCCAATCCATACCTATCCCCTGTCTGGAGAGTCTGGTATGGAGCTTGTCGCTTCTTTACAGGAAGAGTCCCAAAATCATGGAGGGGCGCAGGGTTTCGCTGAAACAGAAAAAGACAGGGATAAAAATCAGGACATAAAGATAGACTTTTCCAATGCATTAACCCTTGATTCATTTACAGAATCAGGCCGTCTTTACAGTGCAGCGCGGCAGGTTGAGGTGGTTGATGTTGATGGCGATCATCAGCCTGAAACAGTTTATCTTGTCTCAAGGGCCATATATGTATTTCCCTTCGGTAAGGAGGGCAGACTTTATACCTGGGAGGTGGATGGCCCAGGGGATGCAGTGGGTTTTTCGGTGTGCGGGAAGCAGGGATGGATAGCGGTGAATGTCCTTGTGAACGGGGTCGGTTTGCGTTCTGTGCTGCTCAGATACAGTAATGACGCCCTTGTGGTGGTGGAAGATGAGATAAATTTGTGGTTATCGTTTTGCGACAGGGACGGTGATGGCCTGCGTGAGACAATGCTTGGGCAGTCATTCAGTCTGCACAAGGTGTGGGGAGATTCCATATACCGGCTTTCTGCATCGTCAGAGGGTGTTGAGTATGAGGAGAAGATGAATCTGCCTGAGGACTACCGTACCGGCTGGGCAATCTGGGGTGATGTTAATGACAATGGCAGAGAGGATATTTGTCTTTTTGACCGTTCCGGAAGGGGATACCTGTACGAAGAGGGTATTTTAAGATGGGTTTCTCCTGCAGGCCTGGTGCCGGTATATGACAGGTATTGCACCTCGATTCAGGGAGGGGCTGTTGATCTGAACGGAGACGGAAGGAGAGATGTGGTGTTTGCAGGTGCGATTCCATCTGAAAACAGCGGCGGAGCAGGGACAAGTCCTGGGAGGGTTGTGTATGCACTTGAGTGGGACGGTGAAAAGTACGACCTTAAGCCGATTTTAAAGCCTGTAGCGGCACACCTTGCGGGCATTTCACATCTTGGTAATTTTCTCCTTGTTGCAGTTTCAAATACACATGAAGATCAGGACGTTACGCCCGAAACTGTCTTGTACAGGCTTGAACTTCCAGTCGGGGTGAAGTAACCCCCCTATCATGAAAGCTCAGAGTGACGTTGTAAAATCCCTGACAAATTTGTTCTGTATCTCCCTGATGCGTATTTTGTATTCCGCAGGAGTTATCTGAGCGCCCCGTATCCCGCCGCTTAGTGATATCTCAGAGAGAAAATGCCTGCCATCTTCTGTAATCAGAATGTCTATGTGTGCATAGGGGAACTTGCCTCGATGCATCACTTCAGTGCAAAATTTTTTCTGTTCCTCTGACAGTGTTGCCTTTTGGCTCTGTCCGCCAAAATGCAGATTGTTTCTGAATGATGATGGGTTGTTTCTCCAGTAGGACTCTGTGTAGTCCCCAATTATGATGACCCGCATGTCAGTTGCACGTTCCTGAAAGGGCTGTATTACAAAGGGGTAGGAAAGTCCCCCGAAGCAGGTGGCGTTAAAGGTGTCTTCAATATCTTTCCAAAGGTTGATGCCAAGGCCGCAGTCAAGCCTGTCATGTTTGGTGATAACAGGCCCAATTTTGTGCGCGCCGTATTTTTCAATACAGAGGATCATTTCATGCCTGCTCTTTACAACAGTGGTAAGGGGCAGCATGAATGGCGCAAATACCACTGCCTGAAGGCATTTTGAGCGTGACAGCTGTTGGGATATGGCAGGGGGAAAGAGAGTGACCCCCCGTTCCACAAGGTCTAAAAAGAGGGATTCTTCGCAGTTTTTAAGGTTAAGTTCACGGATAATGCAGTCATTTTTGCCAAGCTGGTGGAATTGTGAGCGAAACTCTCTGTTTGAGCGGATTATCATTTGCCTGGCAAGGTGGCTGAGATGTTAAAACAGCATTTCCACAAACTGGTTATGAAACCTTGTGAGATCGTGACTGCACTCGGCGCAGAATAATTTTACTGTGCCAAGGATGCGTGAATCATCGCTTTGAGGTGTGAAGCTGCCGTCTGCGTTCTGCAGGTAACTTGTTGTGAGGGTAACGTCTTCTGCGATTTCGTAAAATAAAAGGTCGTTGCCGCACTCAGGGCAAACAATTCTTCTGGAGGAGTTTAGTGCCGGGCCAAATGGCCTGGCAGAAGGGACCCTGAATGTGTTTTGTGTTTTTTTGGATAAGGTTGTCATGGTATTCCTGTAAATATGTGGTATGGCTGCGGTGCTGCAGATTTTTTTGAGAAGGTAAAGTACACTGATGATAAAAAATAATATATACTTGGATTTCAGGCAAGGTAAACGTCGGCTTGCTATATTTTGGGGCTGTTTAAACTGATTTTCACGCGGAGGTACAGGCATGAATGTGGATATATTCAGACAGTATGACATAAGAGGAATGGTTGATACCGATCTTACTGAGGCGGTTGTCAGGGATATTGGAAGGGGGTATGGTACCCTTGCAATACGAAAGGGTTGCCGTAATCTTACATGCGGCAGAGATGGCCGCACCCATTCCATGCGTCTGCAGGATGCCCTTATTCAGGGCATGCTGGAAACCGGGTGTAATGTTACCAATGTGGGGGAATGTCCTACTCCTCTGCTCTATTTTTCCATATTTCACCTAAAGGCTGATGGAGGGGTCATGGTTACCGGGAGTCATAATCCTCCTGAGTACAATGGCTTCAAGATGTGCATAGGTCCTGGCACAATTTATGGTGAAAGCATTCAGCAGATAAGAGAGATTATAGAGAAAGGGGATTTTGAGGCAGGCAAGGGGCAGAGCAGTACCACCGATATTATCACCCCCTATCTTGAATATATGCAGGAGAATATCAGGATATCAAGGCCAGTAGAGGTGGTGGTGGATGCTGGAAACGGTGTTGCCGGCCTGGTTGCCCCTGAGGCATTCAGGCAGGCAGGGTGCAAGGTACATGCACTGTTCTGCGATGTGGACGGAACCTTCCCAAATCATCACCCTGATCCTACCATCCCTGAAAATCTGGATGCCCTGATTAAAAAGGTAAAAGAAACCGGTGCAGACGTTGGAATGGCCTATGATGGTGATGGTGACAGGCTTGGGGCAGTAGATGAAAACGGAAACATAATTTATGGGGACAAGCTGCTGCTGCTTTTTGCAAGAAAGATACTTGAAAAGAACAAGGGGGCTGCAATTATAGGCGAGGTCAAGTGTTCCAAGGTGCTGTACGATGATATTGCTGCACACGGCGGACGTCCCATAATGTGGAAGACCGGACATTCCCTTATCAAACAGAAGATGAAAGAGGAAAATGCACTGCTTGCCGGGGAGATGAGTGGTCATCTCTTCTTTGCCGACCGGTATTTCGGTTTTGATGACGGAATCTATGCCTCTCTGCGGCTTGCAGAGATTATCGCCTCTGATGACCGTCCCCTTTCAGCATATTTTGCTGACGTTCCTCATACCTATTCAACTCCTGAGATAAGAAATGAATGTCCGGAGCATGCAAAGTTTGAAATTGTGGAGCGGGTAAAAAAGTGGTTCAGGGAAAATAATTACCGTATCATTGATGTTGACGGCGTAAGGGTAGAGTTTGATGATGGATGGGGGCTGATAAGGGCGTCAAATACCCAGCCCGTGCTTGTACTGAGGTTTGAATCCACAGATAAAAATAGGCTTGAGGAGATCAGGGAGCTTGTGGAATCATGTCTTGAGGCAGTGAAAAAAGAGGTGCTGGGGCAAGGGTAAAGAATTTTTTATCCATTAAAGGCTAAAAAAATACCATTAATGGATTTGAAGGTGTTTTTGAGGCGAAAAAACCTCATTTGGGGGAGCAATTTGTTTGGTGTTGTTTGGCACGAACTTTGCTTTATATAAAATTACAGCATGACGGACCTCCAACAACATGCTCAGCAAGTCCTAACCTCCTGGGGGGCGGCATCAATGTCTGCCCCCTCTTTTTTTGCCTGTTTATTCCCTGAATTGAGTGATTGCCGGATTGGCTGTATGTCCTCGGAAGAGGAATTCTCATTATAGTAGGTTATGTGGGGATTTTTCTAATAAAGCAGACGCAGTAAATGCGGCAATCCCGTGTTCCTTAAAAGCCAGGTAACTGTTCAGCGTATTTATGTTAATGAAGGTTGGTAAATGGTCTTGTTTTTCCGTTCCGGTGAATAATTTCTTGTTTTTCTAAGGCTTGCTACGCCAAAATCGCGAAACTCGCTCGTTCCTCGCTCAAACAGACGGGATTTTTATGGCTGCGCTTCGCCAAGAAAAACTACGAAATTATTCAAAGTCACTCCAAAACAAAACCATTTACCACGCTGAGTAGATACAAAGCCAGATTGACAAACGATACCTGTGTAATTACAATGTAGTTATCTGATACCTTGGAGGTTGTGGCCTATGAAAGCATCGATAATCCAAATTGGCAACTCTCAGGGCTTGAGAATACCTAAAGCAATTCTTGAACAGTGTGGTTTTGGCAGCGAGGTGGAGCTGGAAGTGCATGATAAAAAGCTTCTTATTAAGCCTCATGTTTCAGCCCGTAAGAATTGGGCGAAATCGTTTGAAAAAATGGCGCAGAATGGTGATGATCAATTGTTGGAATTTCCATCAAGCCAATGGGACGAGGAAGAATGGGAGTGGAGGTAAATCGTTTTGAGGTGTTCCTGGTTTGTCTCGACCCAACTATTGGGCATGAGATACAAAAAACAAGACCTTGCCTTATTGTTTCTCCAAATGAAATGAATCACTATATTTCCACAGTCATTGTGGCGCCAATGACGACCAGGGGACGGCGATATCCAACTCGAATTTCGTGTTTTTTTCAAGGGAAGAAAGGGCAGATAATTTTAGATCAAATTCGTACCATTGATAAGAAAAGGCTTGTCAAGAAATTAGGGGTTATAAATCCGAGAACACAATCGAAAGTTCTTGCTTTGCTTCAAGAGCTGTTTGCACCTTAAAGAGTTTGAAATTAGGGAAAAGGGCAATAAATGGCTGCAAGGAACGCAAACAGCGCGGCGGCTTTTGACACGCTCTGTTCAGGTATTCATCACCCCTTAATCATACTGCTTTCAGGATAGAGCTTGAAATACAGAAAGCCTGAAATGGCCACCATGATGGGTATGAAAACTATTTCCGGAATCACCCTGTTTTCGGCATTGAGCAGGGAAATTGCCATGAGTATTGCGGTAAACTGAAATCCCGTCCGGTGAAACAGCATAATTTCCCGCATGAGGTAAATGTTGATGGTGGGCACTATGAAGGAGAACAGGGTAAACATGTTGAACACTTCGAAACCCCACAGGTTGAAGAGCTTCCTGGCGGTAATGATGCCCAGCATGGAGATGAGCATGATATTGAGGTAAAGATATTTTCTTCTTGGCTCAGGCGCCGGGAGGTTATTAAGCAGAAAACGAAGTTCATCCCTATTGTCATAAGTGGCAAGTTTTTTCCACACTTCGTGCTTGTCAAGCCCCTGGAACAGCAGTTTGCGCACCTCCTGTTCCAGTTCACTTATAAAAAATGAATTAGCCATGATTTTTCTCGGTTTTCAGATGCTTATTGAGTGTTTGCCCATCTAAGTTTTGCCAGCTCTCCATAGTCACCATAAAGGGTAAGTATATTACCCTCTATGGCATATCGCCTCACCTGACCAAGTGCCTGTACAAAGCGATCCTCAATGCCCTGTGTATCCACGCAGAACTTTCTGGTAGTAGCAATACCGCTGAACATGAGCCTGTCACCATCAAGCATGTACGAGCCCATCATCCTGTTGCATCCTCCGAATCCCCTGAGATTTTTCCCTTCCGGGTTAAGGCGGAAACCAGGAGGTGTCATGCCTGCGGGCATATCAACCGGGGCGCCGGCAAGCTCAATCAACTCCCACTTTCTGTTTTCAATGCCGTTTGTGTGAGTCGTTTCCAGTGTTGTGCCGGGTTCTGCAACAGAGAGTGCTGAAACAGGCGCCTTGCACGACCTTGCAGATGTCATCTCAATAAACCTGTCCACAACCACAACCTTGTCCATGCGGCTTCCCTCCATGGCAGGCCGTGTTGTTACATGTCCCTCAAATCTTGCAACAAGCGGTTCTGCAATGCCGTGTTCCGTGTTCAGGTATGCCTGCTCAAGCGCCATGTTGTCCTTTTCTGTGGCAACAGGGTAGCGGTCTCCGGTGTCACAGTCCCTGAACATTCCAAGGTCTGCCATGTATGAGTAGAGCCCCCGCATCTGTACCGTTTTTTGTATGGGCTCAAGGCTTTCTGTACTGCACAGAGACCATCGGTGTTCCTGTGCGGGAGTCTGCGCAAGGTCTGCAGGCACCATGCAGGTTTCTGAAACCATTTTGAAACTGCCCAGAATTCGGTTGTTAATGTAGAGAGTAATGGTGCTTTTGTCAGGAGACAGGCTCCATGTGCCGTGGTCTATTACAGGATTTCCATCCCTGCCCCCCGAGCGCCACACCCGTTTTATTTCAAATGTTCCATCAGGACTGATGTTCAGGTGCACCCGAATACCCTCACAGTCAGGACATTCAAGATTTCCTTTATATGTTGCAGGAAGGGACGATACGGAAAACTGTGCCGGTATCTGAATTTTACTTTCCAGATGGGGCAGTTTGGGTGGCTCTTGCGGAGATGTTGGTTGCCCCTGGTGCTGCGGAATACAGGCTGACATCAGAAAGAGAGATATTAAGAGGCAGAGCGCCGGAAAGGCCATGCCCCTGCATGGAAAACCCGCAGGAAGATTTCCGTCATGGCTAATGTTGTAATTTTGGTGCATTATCAAATCACCCTATGTGTCAAGCAAGTTCTGCAATGTTGTCCATGAGCTGAAACAGGATCTCCTTCATGGGGGAAAGGTCCCGGCTTTCATCAAGGATGACCTCCGGACGCTGTACATATTCGCTCTCAACCCTGAGTTCATCACCGCAGTTTCTCACAATGCTTTCAAGCGATTCCCTGGTTGTCTCTATGTGAAACTGAAGGCCTATAACCTTGTCTTTCCAGGTAAATGCCTGGTTGGGGCATGCCTCGGAATTTGCCATGTGGAGGCCCCCCTCCGGTATCCTGAACATGTCCCCGTGCCAGTGAAATGCCTCAAAGGTGGCGGGGATTCCCTTGAATACCGGTGACTCCCAGCCAGGGGGCGTAAGTGAAACAGGAAACCAGCCAATTTCTTTTACTATATTTTTTTGTACGTGTGCCCCCAGGCAGTTTGCCAGCAGTTGTGCCCCCAGGCAGATTCCAAGCACCGGTTTGCCTGAATCAATTACCTTTTTAAGAAACTCCTTTTCCTGTGCAAGCCAGGGGTACTGCTCCTCATCATGGACTCCCATCGGGCCTCCCATGACAACAAGCACATCAAAAGATTCGATGTCCGGCAGGGATTCGTTATTGTATAGCATTGTGTTTGCAGTGTTCCAATTACGCTCATTCGCCCATTCAAGGATTGAGCCAGGGCCTTCGAATGGAACATGCTGAATATAGTGGAGATTCATGGTGGATTCCTTGTCTTTTCGTATTATGTGTCTGTAAGTACAAAAGCTATGCTGTCATTTCCTTTAAAACAGCCCGTGATGCCAGAGCCTTTCTTTCTTTATAGGCCTTCCTGGTAATTTCAACATCTGCCATGAAGTGATCAAGTTCCTGCATGGTAAGCGCCTGTGGACCGTCACAGAGGGCAAGTTCAGGCCTTGGGTGGAATTCCACCAGTACCATGTTTGCCCCTGCGATAATACCCTGTGCAGTGGCGTGGAAAATATCCAAAAGCCCGTCAGGTGCCCTGTCCTTGGAGCCAACAGAGTGGGTGGGGTCAATACATACCGGCAGGCGGGTCAGGCGTTTTAGCACTGGAACATGCATGAAATCAACAAGATTTCTGTGGGGGTCCCCCAGCCTTGATTTGATTCCCCTGAGACATATTACAATATTCCTGTTGCCCTCACTGGCAATATATTCACAGGCATTCAGGGATTCTTCAATTGACAGCCCCATACCCCTTTTATAGAGCACCGGGAACTCCTGCTGGGAACCAACCGCCTTGAGAAGCTCAAAGTTCTGGGCATTCCTGGTGCCAACCTGAAGCATGACACCTGTCGGGTTCCCGGCAGCATCAAGCGCCTCCTTTATTTCTTCAATATGTACTGCCCTCAACACCTCCATGGCAATTACCTTGATGCCGTACTTGCCAGCTAGCTCAAAGACCCAGGGAAGGCATGTCTTGCCATGTCCCTGGAAGTCATAGGGGCTTGTACGGGGTTTATATGCCCCCATCCTGGCAGTGGTAACACCAACCCGCTGCATGTTTCTGAACATGATCTCTACATGCTCAGGTGTATCAACGGCACATGGCCCCATGAATATGTGAAGACTGTCCTGGTTGAACTGGATGCCCTGGTAGGTAAACCCGAGTTCATTCATCTGCCCGCCATGGCGCCCGATCTGTCTGTACTTGCTGGAGACACGGACCACCTTTTCCACTCCAGGCATGCGCTGGATGGTATCCTGGGGCACATGGTGTGTTGGGCCTATGAGATAGACCTCGTTTACCACGCGGCTTGTGCCCCTTATACCTGAAATCCTGGTCTGTATGTCCGGAAACTGTGCGAGGTAGTCCAGGAGTGCTGTCATCTCCGGCCCATTGGGGTCAATGTCTGGTTTAAGTATGATAATCATGATGCATTATCCTTTTTTGATAACTTATAAGATAGAATTTGCTTCATTGTTATGGAAGGTTTCAACTATAATCCAATACCCGAATCCTGCAATTGGCAGATATGTTTCATATCCGTTATGATATAAAATTATTTTTTTGTTTGAAATGGTCAATTCGGGGAAAATCATCTTGACGCCTCTATTGCTGATCAAATAGATTAGATGTACTTGATTTGGTCAGTTGGTTGGTGCCTTTGTAACTTTTCCCTGGTCATTCCTTCAGGAGATTATTCCAATGAACGCTGTTCTGGTTGCGTGTACCGGCAATCCGGAAGTCCTGTGTAGCTGCTTCCACATGGCAAACCTTATGCTTTCTGAGATGGATGAGGTTACAATATTCCTTGATGGCCCTGCAGTAAGATACAGTGCACTCTCGTCAGAGAGATATCCAATCATGGAGCTTGCCAGCAAGTTTACCAGTGGACGCGGCGTGTTAAAGGCCTGACAAAAGCTCCTTGACCTTCACGGAGTGGAGGAGGGAATGCACAGGCGGGCAAATGACGTTGATCTGTACATGCTTATGCGGAACAGTGATCAGGTTATAAGTTTTTGATATTGACCTGTCAGCGTTTCAGAAATTTGGTGAGTGATTTTGTCCGATTTGCGTGTATATGCAGCAAATTCGACAATCGTACAATAGGTAATACCGAGTCACATTATGTACACTGTAAGAGAAGAAGATATCGTCCCTGTGGTAAGTCGTCTTGTGGTCCAGGCGAACCGTTACCTTCCCCCTGATCTGATTAACATTATTAAAAGGGCCAGGGCTGTGGAAACATCTGATACAGCCTGTTTTGTGCTTGATATTCTGCTTGAAAATGCAGGCATAGCCGCCCGGACCGGGCTTCCCGTGTGTCAGGATACGGGTATTGACGTATTGTTTGTTGAAATCGGGCGGGACATATTCATCCAGGGTGACATTCATGATGCAGTGACAAAGGGTATTGCACAGGGTACCGGAGAAGGGCTTTTGCGTGCATCTGTCTGTGATCCTTTAACCAGGCAGAATTCCGGAAATAATACGCCTCCTGTGGTGCACATAGAACACTTTGCAGGTCAGGGGCTTCGGCTTTCTGTGCTTCCTAAAGGCTGTGGAAGTGAAAACATGTCAGGAATAAGGATGATGCCCCCATCTGCCGGTGTGGAGGGGATAATAGGCGCAGTGGTGGAACAGGTGCGTTTGGCAGGGCCAAATCCCTGTCCCCCAGGGATTATCGGTGTGGGTATTGGCGGGACAATGGAACGTGCTGCATATATCTCCAAAAAGGCCCTTTTAAGGAGTGCCGGTACCAGGCACCAGCGTGCAGACGTAGCCGCTATTGAAGAGGAGGTTGAGCGTCAATTGTCAGAAACAGGCATTGGGCCAATGGGGCTTGGTGGCAGGACAACCACCCTTGCCGTGCATGCGGAGGTCAGCCCCTGTCATATTGCAAGCCTGCCGGTTGCTGTTAATGTGCAGTGCCATGCTGCCCGGTATGCAAAGGCAGTTTTCATTGATGGTCAGTGGAATTTAGAAAATATAGTTGTCGGTGAAGAAATTGCGGAAAGTAAAAAGTCGGCAATGCCCTTTGTCCCTGAAAGGCTTAAACTGCCCCTGTCAAGGGACAGGGTCTCAAGTCTCAGGTCAGGCCAGTGGGTACTTCTAACAGGAAGGATGTACACCGGAAGGGATCAGACTCACAGGAGGCTTGTGGAGATGCTTGATGCCGGAGAGGAGCTCCCGGTTAATCTTTCTGACGAGCTGATCTATTATGTAGGTCCTTCACCTGCACCTCCGGGCTTGGCCATAGGCTCTGCCGGCCCCACCACTAGTTACCGCATGGATGCCTATACACCCAGGATACTTGAACAGGGGGTGTGCGCATTGATTGGCAAGGGAAAGCGTTCAGAGACAGTGCGAAAGTCACTCAAGGAACACAAGGCTGTCTATTTTGCCACAATTGGTGGTGCCGGGGCCTATCTTTCCCGGTGCATAAAAAAATGCAGTGTTGCCGCATTTCCTGAACTGGGTCCAGAGGCACTCTACTGTATGGAGGTAGAGGATTTTCCTGCTGTAATGATAAATGATATCAATGGCAACGATCTGTATGGGCAGAAAAAAGTTTGACCTGGACCGAGCTATTGTCGGATTTGCCTGTATATACTTCGCAAAAAAATCAGTGTGGCACATGGTCTTGTTTTGGAGCGACTATGAATAATTTTGTAGTTTTTTGGGCGAAGCGCAGCCATAAAATGCCGTCTGGCTGGGGGAGTTACGAGCGAGTTTAGCGATTTTGGAGAAGCCAGCCAAATAAAACAATACATTATTCACCGTAACGAAAAATCAAAACCATTTACCAACCCTCCCTGGTGTTAAAACACTGAACAGTTACAAAACGATTTTGTTTGTTATTTAATGATTTTACAGGATTTTTTTGTCTCATAGTTGAGAGGAAGGTTCCCTGAAGGCATACATCTCATTAAAGAATTCTTTCCCCCATTCCGAATAATAATACTGAAAGTTGAAAATGTCCTGAAGACTGATATTTCAGATTTTCTGTATTTATCACTCAGGGGGAAAAGTTATGAAAAAGTTTGTTTTTGGTCTCTTTGTAATTTTCAGTTTATGTCTTCCGGTTTCAAATCTTTATGCCGGTATTATTGTGGTGGCAAATGATGAATGGACACTTTCTGATACCGGCTTTACCAAGGCACGGGAAGATACCGAGTATTTTGTCCGTAATATAGCTCACCTATTTGCCCCGGAGGGTAGCGGGTCATTCCATGCTTATTCAGATTTTTTCTGTTATCAGGGCGTTCGCCTTGGTCAGACCATGAACTCCCTTGGGTACACCTATTCTGCAGGGACAGGCTTTGGGTTTACAACTGAAAATATAGGGCAGTTCAATGGGCTCTTCTTTGCGGCACACTACCTGAACTCTGATGAAATAGATGTGCTCAAGGATTACGTTCATCATGGCGGCAGCGTATATATTGCCGGAGGGACACGATTTGGAGGGGCTGAGCGGGAGGCACAGGCATGGAATGCCTTCCTAGAGGATTTTGGCCTGGAGTTTGTGCCAAGATACAACGATATTCATGGGAATATAGATGTAAGCGCAAGTGACAGCCCGCTGTTTGCCAATGTTACAGAGCTTTATCAAAACAACGGAAGCTCCATAACCGGCGCGGGTGTGCTGGTCTCGCAAAGCGGTGAAGGGCTTTATGCAATGGTGGATGTTAAGCCCGTTCCTGTTCCGTCAGCCTTATTTCTTCTTGGAGGCGGTTTGATCTGTCTTGCAGCATTCAGGATAGTATTCAATAAGAAGAGTATTCAAGAAGATTTAGACCATGAAGCTTGAAAAAGGCCGGGCTCATTACCGAGTCCGGCTTTTTTGTGGACTTACCAATAAGCACTGTAAGATCGATACGCAAGATTGATTTTAGAATTCAAACACCCTTCCCGATAAGTCTGTTAAGTGGATAATGGTTTGTATGGTCTGTGGGTTTCTGAGTTGCCATTTGGATATGAGACACTGGTATTCTTATGTTTTGACGACATATTAATAAATTTATGCTGTAAAATTAATAGGTTATGATGACACAAGTTGTGTTTCTCCTTCTGCTTATCCCCCTTTCATGAGTGGGCTCATAAGAGACCAAATTTATATGGAGGTAATGTCATGCGGTTATTTAAGATGGGCGATTTGCTGTCCAACCTGTCTCTTTCAGGCAGAATTATACTGGGCGTCACATCTCTTGTTGCCTTGCTTGCTGTGCTTCAGGTTTGGAACATAAAGGTAACGGAAGAGACCAGAAAGGATGAGATTCGCCAACGGGCGCTTTCAGGCAGTAAGGCTCTGATAGAGGAAGTAAACCGAATAGCCCAGAATAATGTTAACATGGCCGAGTTGTTTGCCAATATGGAGGTGGTAAAGGAAAGTGTGGCCCTTCATAATAGGGAACGTCTGCTTGATTCTGTGAAACCAATGATTGATGCAGTAAACAGTCGGCTTGATGCAAAGATAAAAGTCCATTTCCATCTGCCGCCTGGTGTTTCCTTTTTGCGGGTATGGAAGCCACGAAAAAATGGAGATGATATATCATCTTTTCGAAAGACAGTGGTTGAAGTGCTGACTACAGGAAAACCCGTTCTCGGTATTGAGGCAGGAAGGGTTGGGCTTGCTATCAGGGGGGTAGTTCCCATTTTCTGGAACAGTTCCAAACCGGTGGGAAGTGTTGAGGTGGCCACAAGTCTATCTACTGTAGCAAAGGTACTATCCAGGGCTAACGGAGAGATGAACCAGATTTTTGGTATCCCAAGAGTTGAAGCCACTGCTGCTGCATCCCGTGTCGAAACCATTGGTAATTACACAATTCTGTCAAAAAGGCCAGAAGCAGTTGATGCAGGCATTGTTACCCCAGAGTTTTTAAACAGGGCAGTGAAAAACGGTATTGCAGAACTGGATCTTCCCAATATGATTGTAACGGCAGTAGCCATACCTGATTACCAGGGTAGACCCACAGGTATTTATGTTCGTTTTAATGATGTAAGTGCACTGAACGCAATGATAAGAAAGGAGAATATCAAAACCGCTGTAATCCTTGGTGGAGTAATGCTCTTTGCAGTGCTGTTTAGTGTAGTTGGAATACGTAGGGTGGTGAAAAAACCCATTGATAATATACTTGAAGTCATGGAGCCTGTGACCCAAGGGCAGCTTGAGCAGCCACTTAAACTCGAAGGAGCAACGGAGATCAGGAAGCTTGCAAGTATGGGTAATAATGTTGTCTATGCTACAGGTAATCTGATAAATGTTATTAAGGCACAGGCATCAGGGCTTGAGCGTAACACACAGGAGCTTAAAAGCGCTGTTGAGATTATTACTGACGGTTCCACTGAAATTGACGGTGCTGCGGCCAGGGTAGCTGAATCCTCTACTATGGCAGCCGGCACGTTGAGTAGCGTGGCTGCATCTGTAAATGAACTGAATGTTGCCACAAATGAGATAGCCCAGAGTGTTGCAGAGACTGCCCAGGCCACCAACGAGGCACAGGAAAAGGCGTCTGTAGCCAACGCAGCCATTGAACGGCTTGGCCATGATTCAGAAAAGATTGGCGGAATTGTGGAGGTGATTTCGTCCATAGCTGCCCAGACCAATCTGCTTGCCCTTAATGCTACCATTGAGGCCGCCAGGGCAGGTGAGGCTGGCAAGGGATTTGCCGTGGTTGCAAATGAAGTTAAGGAGCTTGCCAAGCAGACAGCCCAGGCCACAGAAGAGATCTCTTCAATGATTTCATCCCTGCAGTCAGAAACAGCAGGTGCAGTGAAATCTGTTGAGGATATTACCAGAATTGTTGCCAGGGTAAATGATCTTGCAAATACCATTGCCAGCGCTGCAGAAGAACAGACGGCAACTGTTGCGGAAATCAATGACAGTGTGGCAAGTAGTGCTTCACAGGTCGCTGACCTTGAAAAACAGGCAGAGGACCTTGCTGCCCAAGCCAGCGACTTCGCTGCTGTATCTGGCATTGTGGAAAAGGTGCAGGCCAGTGTTAGTGATAATGCCGTCCAAGCCTTGGAAGTTGCGAACTTCTATTCTGTGAATGATGAAGCGCTTCGCCAGGCTATGCAGTTTAGCAGTTCCAAGGTTCAGGTGATGGGGGGCGTGCTTGCCCATTTTGCCTGGTATGAACAGGTGAAATCTGCAGTTTACATGAATCAGGTTCCTGATGTAGAGCACAATCCTGACCGTTGTTTGCTTGGGTACTGGATTAAGAATGCCATGGAACATTGCAGCAGTAATCCCCAGCTGATATCAACCATCCATTCAGTACACACCCAGTTGCATGAGGGCCTGCATGACCTCGAGAGCGCGGTACGTGCAGGTAAGACACGGGATGAACTGGAGGAAATATTCAAGGAGAAGATTCACACAAAATTCCAGGAGATGGTGGGATATATCATGGATGCACGACAGATGGAGTGCAATGTAAATTCCTACTCCATCGTATAAATTGTATGTCAGGCGTACTTCCAAGACACCAGATGGTTTGAGTGCTTGGGAAAATAGCTGATGTTAGGCTTCCAGCCCTACGGGTTGGAAGCCTTTTTAGTGCCCCTACCAGCAAATCTTGTGGAATGGAAATGCATCAGTCAAATTTCAAAAAAATAAGCGCAGGACGAACGCCCTGCGCTTATTGGAGGAGGAGAAGGAGGAGAGATGTTAACATACAAGGTCGTATGTTGGACAAATTATGGCATCTGTACTTGAAGCTGTGGCAATGGCAGCTCTATTTACGTTTTCTAAATCTTAAAGTCTTTTTTCTTTTCCCCGCCTTTTCACACTGACGTCTGCAGTTGTTGCATATTGCAGGTTCTGTGGGTCTGCGGGGATTCTTTAAGCACTTCATAATATCTTTCCTGTTATGCTCTATTAAATGCAAACTGTATGCCAGCTAATGTTATGAAGGTTGTAAAATTGGGGGAGTGGTGTGGAAGGGCGGATTCAGCTCTTGTTTTCCCTGAAGATAATATCGGTCTCGTTATGGGCAGCGTAGTCTGTGATCAGTTGTTTCAGTTCCCTGACATAGGGGCAGTCCCATACGGCAACCAGGCTATTTTTGAATGTGTATGTGTCTGCCTGCTGGTGTTCAAGTATTGCTGCAAAGACTTGGGGTTTGCGGCAGACCCTGGGACGTGAGCTGTAAATGGTACATGCTCCTTGGGAAGAAAGTGCGGGGCATGAGCTTTCCCTGGTCAGAATCATGCTCCATCCGTTTTTCCAGTGATAAAGGGCGGGAGGCAGTGAATAAAAGGGCTTACCGTTAATTTTTAGCGAATTTTCCGCATATGCATCAGTTTTTTTTGATTCATCACTGTCATGGACAGGGAGCTTGAACAATGTTGCTTCCTCAGAAGAAAGGGGGATTTCAAAAAAATCCTGTACAGCATTTTTTGATGGCCCTGTGCAGCAGAGAGTACATTTGCACGGGGCGCATAGAAACGAGTTTATGGACTCAAGTTCTGTATCTATAACATTGTGTTTTACCCTGGCAGTGGCAGCATCAAACGGGTCAGCCTCTTCACTATTGGTCATAACAGTGATATCAGCCAGAGCATTATTTTTATTCCCTTTTGAGTTTGAAAATAAATTTTTTTCTTTGTTATCCTGAAGCTCAGGATGTTTGATTGTTTCAAAAATTTTAAGAAATTTCAGGAAGTTTGTCAATATTTTGGCGGGCGTGTGGTAAGTTATTGACGCAACTTCAAGCTCGTCCGGCATGTCTGGCAGCAGCTCCTCAAGCCTCTTGTAGGGACCTGTAAGGTAAAGCAGCAGTGCCATGTTGCACAGAGGCCAGGCAGGGTGTGTTAGAAGGTCAAGCCCCCTTTTCCATGATTCGGAATCGGGGGCGCCCGGTGGAAGTTCAGGGTATTTCACGGCGTAATCTTTTAAGCCGGATCAGGCGTGCAGGCTCCTGACCTCTGTCAGTGATGGCTGGCTCTCTTTTGCCTGTAACATTTCCGTACCGGTTTCAAAAACAGATCGGGCATCAAGGCCTACATCTTTTCTCAGCTTATCCTGTGAGCCCTGCTCAATGAACCTGTCCGGCAGCCCCACACGTTTAACGCGAACTCCGGTGATTCCATCATCTGCAAGACATTCCAGAACCGCAGAGCCAAAGCCTCCGGCAAGGGCATTTTCCTCAACCGTTATGATGCGACCGGTCTTTCGGGCAAGGTCAGTCACCATATCCGTATCAAGAGGTTTTACAAAACGGGCATTTACAACTGCTACGCTTGTGCCATGCTCCTTTTCCAGGAGTTTTGCTGCCTCAAGTGCAGTCTGTACATGCTGCCCAACTGCCAGGATTGCCAGGTCAGTACCCTCCTGAAGGAGCTCTGCCTTGCCTATTGGAATCTCCCTGTACTGCCAGTCAAGGCTTACTCCCACACCTGTCCCCCTGGGATAGCGGACTGCAGCAGGGCCATTATGCTGAATACCCGTATATATCATGTGTTGCAGCTCATTTTCATCTTTGGGGCTCATCACCACCATATTGGGGACATTACGTAGAAACGACAGGTCAAACACACCATGATGTGTGGGGCCATCATCTCCAACAAGCCCGCCCCTGTCTATGGCAAAGAAGACTGGCTGGTTGGTCAGGCAGACATCGTGGATGATCTGGTCATAAGCCCGCTGCAGAAATGTGGAGTAGATTGCCACAACCGGCTTCAACCCCTCAAGTGCCATGCCTGCTGCGAAGGTTACTGCGTGCTGCTCAGCTATGCCTACGTCAAAGAACCGGTCCGGATACTCCTTGTGAAATTTATCAAGGCCTGTTCCTGACGGCATTGCTGCTGTTATGGCCACAAGTTTGGGGTTGTCTGCGGCAATGCGCGTTATGGTCTGGCTGAATATCTCAGTGTATGACGGGGCCTTGGGCTTGGCAGGCTTGATTGGTGCTCCGGTTTCAATATCAAATGGTCCGAGCCCGTGGAATTTGGACGGATTTTTTTCAGCCGGTTCATATCCCTTGCCCTTTTTGGTCAGTACATGCACAAGGATAGGGCCGGGGATGTTCTGTACATTTGAGATTGTTTCAATCAGTGCATCAATTTGATGCCCGGGAATTGGGCCGACATATTCAAACTGCAGTGCTTCAAAGAGCATGCCCGGGGTAAAAAGACTCTTCAGAGAGTCTTCCCCTTTCTTCATGGCTGCCCATATATTTTCTCCAATGTCGGATTTTTTAAGAAATGTCTCAACCTCTTTTTTGAGTTTGGTGGCAAACTTGCTGGTGAGCTTTCTGCTTAAAAAAGAGGAGAGGGCGCCGACATTGGGTGAAATTGACATCTCATTGTCATTCAGGATGACAATAAGGTCTTTTCTGAGGCTTCCTGCATTGTTCAGGCCTTCAAATGCAAGGCCGGCAGTCATTGAACCGTCTCCAATTACGGCAATTACCTTGCCTTCTTTTTTCTCAATGTCCATGGCGGTTGTCATGCCAAGGGCAGCCGAGATTGAGGTACTGCTGTGCCCTGTATCAAGGGCATCATGCACGCTTTCCTGTATCTTTGGAAATCCGCTTATTCCATCCTGCTGGCGCAGGGTATGAAATTGTTCCCTGCGTCCGGTGAGGAGTTTGTGTGCATAGGATTGATGTCCAACATCCCAGACAATTTTGTCCTTGGGGGTGTCGAAAATGTAGTGCAGGGCAATGGTAAGCTCGACTACACCAAGGCTTGGGGCAAGGTGCCCCCCGCTCTTTGCAACTGTTGTGACAATGCGCTCGCGGATTTCCGAAGCAAGCTGGTTAAGTTCATTAAGATTAAAGTCTTTTATGTCCTGCGGTGAATTTATTGTATCGAGCAGATTACTCATCTGTCTGAAATGCTCCTTGTTTTTTTCGTATAAGTTTGTGAAAACAGCTCAAAGCTGAAAGCTCAAGGGGTTAAGAAGGTATGCTTATTCGTTTGTAACTGTTCAGCGCATTTATTAAATGAGGTTGGTAAATGGTCTTATTTTTCCGTTCCGGAGAACAATTTCTTGTTTTTCTAAGGCTTGCTCCGCCAAAATCGCGAAACTCGCTCGTTACTCGCTCAGACAGACGCGATTTTATGGCGGCGCTTCGCCAAGAAAAACTACGAAATTGTTCAAAGTCACTCCAAAACAAGACCATTTACCACGCTGAATAGATACATTCGTTTTTAGCTTTCAGCTAACTTTCATGGTCAGCATGTCATGAAAGTTTATGGTTAATTATCTGTTCCTTTCCACAACGTACCGTGCAATGGCCCTGAGAGGGTCTGCCCTGTGATCGAATCCTTCAAGGGCTTTGAGCGCCTGTTCAAGAAGTTCATCTGCCTTGCTGCGTGCAGCCTCAAGGCCGAACAGGGCAGGGTAAGTGGCCTTCTGGTTTCTTGTATCTGAGCCCACCGGTTTGCCGATAACACTCTCGTCTCCCACAATGTCAAGTATGTCGTCAACTATCTGAAAGGTCAGTCCAAGTGCCTGTCCGTACTCTTTAAGGGCGTTTCTCTGTACCTCATCTGCCCCGCCCAGCACAGCTCCCATTTCAACAGATACGGCGAGTAGGGCCCCTGTCTTGTGCCTGTGGATAAATGCCAGGGTCTCTGCGTCAATGGGCTTGCCCTCATAAATGATGTCTGCAGTCTGCCCCCCTACCATTCCGAACACACCGGATGCCCTTGAAAAGATGGAAATTGCCTCCATTAACAGCTCAGGGTCAATGGATTTTCTGATTTCTTCAGACGAAAGTAGCTCAAAGGAGTAGTTCAGCAGGCCATCTCCTGCAAGTATGGCGATGGCCTCTCCGTAAACCTTATGACATGTTGGCCTTCCCCGTCTTAGATCGTCATTGTCCATTGCAGGAAGGTCATCATGAATCAGGGAGTAGGTATGAAGACATTCAAGGGCACATGCTGCAGGAAGAAGGGCATCATCTCCTTCCCCCACTGCCTCTGCACCTGCAAGCATCAGGATGGGCCTTATCCTTTTGCCTCCTGCCATGATGCTGTAGCGCATTGCCTCCATTACAGGGGCAGAAGGATCGGTTGTGTGGGGAAGCAGGCCATCAAGGGCGGTTTCCACCTTTTTTCTTTGCGCTTCAAGATATTTTTTCAGATCAAAATCAGACATAACAAAAACGAAAATACTTGTTCACAGTGAGGCGATTATTTGATTGAGCGTGCTGTTGAGAAGACACTATTTACTCACGGGAATCTGGACAAGAGACAGATTTTAATTAGACCTTCCATATTACCCTTCAGATCAACTGAGCGTCAATAGTGTGCCACAATTTTTTTGTGGCCATGTTGACTCCTGCTGTTTTTGTACATAACTTCTTAACAAGATGAATTGGTCATGTGTAAATAAATGAACCGGTTTTTAATCTAAATTCAAGGAGGAAAGTACTATGTCAGAATGTATAAATAAATCACAGTGGAAGGATTATTTTGATGATATGTCAAAGGTGCTTGGGGATGTTCCTGTTGAGGTGGAGGTGGAAGGACTGGGTATCTTCGACAAGGTAGAGGTGGAATGGCTGCCTCTGAAGGGCATCACCTATGACCCCAAGGACAATGTTGTTTCATTGATGTTTGACAAACTTGATCATATGGTTGAAAAACCCTATGAGATAGAGGTTGAAAAGGGCGAAGATGGGGTAAAGACGATTTCCTTTACATCAGAAGGTGACGGGGCAAAGACAGTGGTAAAATTTAAAAACCCTGTTAAGGTATAATGTCAAGGTATAAAGGATTTGTGCGGATCAGGAAGTATCATCCAGCCTGCTCCGCACTTTTTTACTGATCCACCATGTCCGACATCATGTCGCTGGTTTGCCGAATTTTTTTCTTAATCCGCTGTCTGTTAGCGGCATTTTTTTCAAGTTCAAGTGCTTTTCTGTAGACTTTAAGCGCATGAAAGTAGCGCTGCCTCTTTACCAGGGCATCACCAAGATGTTCGGCTATTGTCGGGTCATCAGGGACAAGCTTATGGGCCTTTTCCAGTTCTGTGACAGCTTCAGCATATCTTCCCGTCATGTAATAAACCCAGCCAAGGCTGTCTATGATGTAGCCGTCATCAGGCTTTAGAGACAGTGCCTTTTTAATCATCTCCTCAGCCTTTTTGAGATTTTTACCCTCTTCTGCCCATGTGTAGCCCACAAAGTTCAGGGCGGGGACATAGTTACTGTCAACGTCAAGGGCCTGCAGCGCCCATGAAATTGCCTTTTTCCTCTGGCCGTTATTCTCACAGAGCATGGCAAGGTGCATGAGAATTTCCTTGTTCCCGCTCCCGTTTTTTACTGCCTGTTCAAGCAGTTCTATTGCCCTTTCCGTCTGTTTGGTGTTGTCATACACATTGGCAAGCGCAATTATCAGGTCAGGATTTCCAGGATGATCTGCAAGGCGGTGCTGGAGCAGGGTTACTGCCTCCCAGTTCCGGTCATCGCGGCCCAGAAGGTATGCGGCACGCAATGCAGCCTCTACCCCCATGCGGCTCTTTGAGGGAACATCCATAAGCGCCTGGATTGCCTGGTCTGTTTCACCTTTCTGTTCAAGTGCAAGGGCCATGTAGAACAGGGCATCCGGATCAGGCGGCTGTTTGTCTGTAAGGGGTTTCAGCAGCTCAAGCGCCCTGTCAGGATGGTTGTCCTGGAGATATTGCAGTGAAATTTTAAGCCTCAGGGGCTTCAGGTGCCCATGGCTCAGACTAAGCCTGTTTATAAGCGCAGCAGCCTGGTCCAGTTTGCCTGTTTTAATAAGGAGATCTATGGTGTTTGCAACAGCCCTGGTGTTTCCTGGCTGATTCTGCATCACTGTCTGCCACATCTTCAGGGCGTTTTCCAGGTCATCTTTCTGCTGGTAAATCTCGCCAAGGTCAATATAGGCAGGTGTAAAACGCGGATTTTCAGAAATGGCCTTGCTTAATTTTTCTATTGCCCTGTCAGTATCTCCCTTTTCAGCGTAGAGCTTACCCAGGTAATAGTGGGCCATGAAGGAGCGTGTTCCCTTCTGTTCAGCCGCCTTCTCCAGGGTGGAGACAGCCTTTTCAAACTCCTGTGTCTGTGCATAGAGTGAGCCCAGGAGGAATAATGCCTCTTCGTTATCAGGCTCTGTCTGCAGCACATCATCAAGCACCTCTATGGCAGAGGTTAGATTGTTTGTGGCTGCATAAATCCTGGCAAGCATCATCTTGATTCGCTGGTTATCAGGCTCAATTGCCAGTGCCTTTTCAATCCATTCCTCTGCAATGTTGTTGTGGCCGAGCCTTATGGCTACGCGGGCAAGTTCAACGAGTATCTGTACAGATTCAGGGTCAAATTCGTTTGCAGTGCGAAACGCCGTGTATGCCTTTTCAAAATCGCCCTGCATTTCATATATAAGCCCCTGCAGATACCAGGTGTAGGGCGCAGTTCGGGAAATCTGGTATTTTTCTGCGCAGGCAGTTGGCGCCACTACTGCACAGAGCAGCGAAACACACATGACCAGGGAGCAGGAAAACAGACAGACTTTCCTGATGATTGAATAGAATTTGTTCATAAGTATCTGAAAAATATCTGGATTGTTTAATGTTTATTCAATTTCACCCTGCCAGGCTGAATTCAAAAAATGGAGTAACTGTTAAGCGTATTAACGGTAATTAAGGTACGTAAATGGTCTTATTTTTCCGTTCCGGTGAATAATTTCTTGTTTTTCTAAGGCTCACTCCGCCAAAATCGCGAAACTCGCTCGACCTCGCTCAAACAGACGCGATTTTATGGCTGCGCTTCGCCAAGAAAAACTACGAAATTCTTCAGAGTCACTCCAAAACAAGACCATTCACTACACTGAATAGATACAAAATGGAAAGACATTTTTCATGCAAAGTATCTGCTCACAGGGTGCTGCATATGCAAGGCGGAGGGGACGAAGGCGTACCCCCCTGTACTTCGAGTCCCCGCCAACGCCGCAGATGCGGTATCCTGTGAGCAGATATTATTCGACAGCCTCACTGTAGCTCTCAATGTCTGGAACCTTGCTGCTGAGGAATTTGCGCAGTTTCTGCTTGAGCCGTGCCTCTATCTGACGTACCCTTTCGCGGGATACTCCAAATTCCTTTCCAAGTTCCTGCAGGGTCAGCGGATCCTCTGCGGTGAGGCGTTTTTCAAAAATTATCTTTTCTTTATCCTTGAGCCCCTTCTCAAACTCTTTCAGGTATTTTTTCAGGTGGTGTCCGACTTCTTTTCTGGCAACAGCAGCTTCAAGTGATGTGTCATCGCTTGCCAGAAAATCCATGTAATTTTCATCAGAATCATCTCTTACAGGCGCATTCAGGGAAACCTCCCAGGAGCTCATGCGTTGATCCATGTTGATAACGTCCTGTTCCCTGACATTTAGTGATTCCGAGATGCGTTTGGGGGTAGGATCGTAGCCCAGTGCCTTGATTCTCTCCTTTTCCTTGTTCAGGTTGTAAAAGAGCTTCCTCTGCGCCTGGGTGGTCCCTATTTTCACAAGGCGCCAGTTATCCATAATGAACTTCATTATGTAAGCCTTGATCCAGAACGACGCGTAGTAGGAAAACTTGACCCCCTTGTACGGATCAAATTTTTTGACCGCATGCATAAGCCCTACGTTCCCCTCCTGTATCAGGTCAAGGAAGTTCTGCATCCAGAATTTCTGGAAATCAAGGGCTATCTTTACCACAAGCCTCAAGTTTGCTGTCACTATCTTTGAGGCAAGGGCAGGGTCCCCTGTTTCATAGTATTCCTTGGTAATTCGCTCCTCTTCTTCAGGGGTCAGCAGGGGATATTTGCTTATCTCCGCAAGGTACTGCCTGACCGGGTCACTTTCCGGAACCGGAAGGGTTTCGTCCCTGGGTACAGGGACAGGCGGCAGATCCTTTTTTTTGGTATCGGATTGCTGGTCCGTAGTCATGAATTTGTCCGTAGCTTAAGGGGATATTGGGAAATGTCTGGTGAGGCAAAACCGCGGATTTTATGTTTATACCTGGATTGAACGATTGTCGGATTTGCTGCAGATCCGCGAAAGAGGAATTCCCATAATAGTCGGCTATATGGGAATTCCTCTGACAAAGGAGATGCAGTGAATCCGGCAATCCCGAAGGGTTTCAAAAGTTGGAGAGTATGATACATGTAACTCCTTTTAATATCGTATAAAATCATTTCTTCAAACTTTTGAAACGCTCAATTCAGGTTATAATCATTCGATTATTGCCCGGACACCCTTGTTTACCTCAAGCATCTTCTCCCTGCCTACCAGGAATTCCACCAGTTTGAGGCCAAATTCAAGAGCGCTTCCTGCACACTGGCTGGTGATAAACTGTCCGTCCTGAACCACCCTTTCCTGGGACAGAGGGGAGTTTTTAACCGATGCCTGGCATGCAGGATGGCATGTAATAGTCTTGCCGCTGGTTATGCCAAGCCTGTCAAGGATTGCCGGTGCTGCACATATTGCGCCGAAATATCTTCCAGAGTCAAGCTGGTCCCTGAGCAGCTTTATTACCCTTTCGTCTTTGGCAAGGTTTTCAGTACCTGGAATGCCACCCGGGAGAACTATCAGGTCAAAGGTCTGGTCCATGACCTCGTCAAGAGAGGCGTCAGGCACGATCTTTACATTCCTGTCTGAGGGGACCGGGCCTGGAACAGTGCCCGCAATTATCATCTCTATGCCTGCCCTTCGTATCATGTCAACAACGGCAACAGCTTCAAGTTCCTCATAGCCAGGTGCCAGCAGAAGAAGTGTACGTTTGCTCATGGTGTCCTCCTAAGTTCTTGTGTGTCCATTATCCTACTCTGCAATTCAACTATGTTGAAGGGTGATGATATGAAAAAATCCAGGTTTGCGTCATTCTGCTGTATCTCAGCGTGATAATTGGTCTTGTTTTGGAGTGACTTTTAAGAATTTCGTAGTTTTTTTGGCGAAGCGCAGCCAGAAAATCGCTTCTGTCTGATCGAGGAACCAACAAGCTTCGCGACTTTGGCGTAGCGCGCCTTAGAAAAACAAGAAATTATTTACCGGAACGGAAAACAAAAACCAATTATCAACCTTATAACTCAACTTTCGGAGTTGTTGTAGCATATTGTAATTAAAGATTTTTTTAAAAAAACATAAATTGACTTAAAATTGCCATATTAAACGTATAATATATTAGGCAACTATTACTAATAGTTACATATTCTTATTGAATGCTGCAACCAAAAATAAAATTTGGTATTTAATACTATTTTTTATTTAATTTTCAATCAGTTAGGTCAAGTCAGAAACTTGAGCTTATAAGCTTTACCATGACTTTTATGTATAGATTTCAGCAAATTCCCGTATAAATCTGTCAACCTCCTCCGCAGGCAGACGGTTGATACCGGCTGCCGCTGCCCTTCCGCCGCCGGTAGGGAATTTCATACAGAGTGTATGGGCATCTCGTCTGTCTTCCAGGGGGGCCCTGACACTTGCAACATAACTTTTTTTGTCAAGCCCGGTCAGCACAGCGTGGGCACCGGATGGTTGTTCCCTGGCTATGCTGTTTGCAAAAACGCCGCTTACCCTCCTTGCCCAACTCTCTGCCGGAAGTATGAATACCCGGTTTTCGCCCTTTGAAAATACCGGTTTAATATCCCTGGTTTTTGCCATATCGGAACTGTAGCCCTGCTGCAAAACCTTGAAGGTCTGGCTCTGGTTTATAAATTCAAGCGGGTTCTGAAAGGGTTTTATTGATTTGTAAAGTTCGTCAGGCCTGAAAAAGAGGTCATCAACCGTTGCCCCATAACCATTATAATTTAACAATATACCCAGTTCGCGCAAAAGCGAAAGGGCATCATCACTGAGCCCAAGGGGTTCTGCAAGTTTCCTGGCTGTCTCATCAAAGTTGTCTCCAAAGGTTCCAACAATTGCCCATTCCCTGAATCGTCCATTGATATGGGCATCCACAATGGCACTTGTTCCCCTGTCAGGGGCGGGGTCAATGTGTGTGATCAGGTTGTTGTCTTCAGGGATATCACCTGCAAAATGGTGGTCAAAATATTCGATTCGGGCACCCTGAGCCAGCAGCCGGAGGACATCCTGCCTGTTTTTGTCAAGCGAGATGTCAAAGACGGTTATGAGGCATCCTTTACAGGAATCTATCCTTGATAACAGTTTAATATCTCTCTTGGTTCCGGTAATGAGCCGTGCTTCAGCAGGGATTGCGAGCCTTAGCTGGTGCAGTGCACATATACCATCTGCGTCACCATTAAAAACGTCGTATGATTGCAATGAGTTGCCTCCTAAGATGTTGTTAACAAAATAAAAGTCAAGAACTGTGTTGTTGGGGCAGTGATCAGGAAATAATAATTTTTATTGAACAGGAACTCATTTTTTTGTATTATCATGTTTTAATAAAACTTTCATGTAATCCGTCGGGCAGGCAGCCTTTCCTTTTTTAGCTGTATATTGTAACTGAGATATGATGTCTCCGTAAGCCTGACGGTTCATGATGATTGAACCTGAATTGAGCGTTTCAAAAATTTGAAGAAACGATTTTATACGATATCAAAAGGAGTTACACCTATAATACTCTTCAACTTTTGAAACCCTTCGGGATTGACGGATTCACTGCATCTTCTTTGTCAGAGGAATTCCCATATAGCCGACTATTATGGAAACTCCTCTTTCGCGGATCTGCAGCAAATCCGACAATCGCTCAATCCAGGTTGAAATTTATCTCTGGGAAAGGAGGATTTATGGGTTTAATTTACATTCTTGCGCTGCTGGCCCTGGGGCTTAGCCTGTTTGGCGTACTGGCACACCGGCAAATGGCGCAGATAAAAGAGGAGTTGCAGGAGCTCAAAGACGCCCTTGCAAAGGGCGACCTTCGGGGAGAAAAGGGTGAACCCGGTGTTCCCGGGCCTCCAGGTCCTCCTGGTCCGGCTGGGCCACAGGGTGAGCCAGGGCCTCCAGGTCCTGCAGGCCCGCAGGGAGAGCCTGGACCTGCTGGTCCTAAGGGTGATAAGGGTGATCCTGGTGAACCAGGACCTCAGGGCGAGCCTGGACCTCCAGGTCCGGAAGGACCGCAGGGCCCGCCTGGGCCAGAAGGACCGCAGGGACCTAAGGGAGAACCAGGTCCCAAGGGTGACAAGGGTGAGCCTGGGCCTCCAGGTCCTGAAGGTCCACAAGGACCTCCAGGCCCAGAGGGACCACAGGGACCACCAGGTCCGGAAGGACCGCAAGGCCCGCCTGGGCCGGAGGGACCTCCGGGACCCAAGGGTGAAAAGGGTGATCCTGGCGAGCGTGGACCACGTGGACCAAGAGGTCCCAAGGGTACTGCTGCCAAGAGCACTGCCAAGACCAAGAAGGCTAAAGAGTAACAGATTGGCCTTCTGACAGGTAAGAACCCAATGGGTAGAAGGGGCAGACTGTCTTGTTACGGTCTGCCCCTTCTGTTTTCAGGGGGAATCGCGTCATGTTTGAATTTTCTGTTCCATAATAGTTTATTAACCTTTACAATAGGTATCTATTCAGCGTGATAATTGGTCTTGTTTTGGAGTGACTTTGAAGAATTTCGTAGTTTTTCTTGGGGAAGCGCAGCCAGAAAATCGCGTCTGTCTGAGCGAGGTACGAGCGAGTTTCGCGATTTTGGCGTAGCGAGCCTTAGAAAAACAAGAAATTGTTCTCCGGAACGGAAAAACAAGACCAATTATCAACTTCCTAGATTGAGCGTTTCAAAATCTGGAAAATTATTTTTTTTAATGAAATTAAAAAGAGTTATGTCTATTATCGCTTTCCAGTTTTGAAACCCTTCCGGAATGCCGTATTTACTGCATCTCCTTTGTCAGAGGAATCCCCATATAGCCGACTATATTATGGGAATTCCTCTTTCGCGGATCTGCAGCAAATCCGACAATCGCTCAATCTAGGAACTTTATAATATCAATACGCTGAACAGTTACTACAATAGTTGTAAGCGGCTTCTAAGCTTTCAGGAAATGGGGCCGCTAACCTCCTTACGATGATCGCAAATAATGCTTGGCGCAGTAGGTACATTATGAAATATTTTTATTTTCTTTTAATTCCCCTGCTCTTTATCAATGCCTCATGTTCCAGGGTCTCTGTGGATACGGTTTATGATCCATCTGTTTCCTTCAAGGGACTTAAGACATATTCCTGGGAACACCTTGATGCCCCTGATGACAGGCTTGAGAGTTATCCTGAAATCAAGAAGATGGTGCATGAAGCTGTTGATATGGTGTTGCGCCTCAAGGGTTTTGAGCTCAGGGAATCAGGCCCAACGGATTTCAAGGTTGCAACATACGCAGGTGTGAAACAGGCAATGAGACTTACACGCTCAGGAAGGGTACACGACAATACCTGGCTTGGGCCTGCAGGAAGATACGACTATTCCAAGGCGGGCAAGGTGACCCTGTTTATTGATATCTTTGACGGCAAGACCGGGGAACTGATATGGCGGGGCATTGGGGTTGGTTTCATGCATAACTACTCAATAGGTGACAAGATGCGAAAGGGCGTAAATGAGTCTGTGGCATACATATTAAGATCATTCCCGCCTTCCTGATGCCAGCCGATTTGAACATGAAGGAGATAAACACACGACCAGGCACCCGTTTCCCAATGGGGGCAAGCTGTGACGGAAAGGGAACCAATTTCTGCATCTTTTCAAGGCATGCAACTGCTGTGGAGCTTCTGTTCTACGACAGTCATGATGCCCCCAGGCCTTTTGCAGTCATAGAGCTTGACCCGGAAAATAACAAGACTTTCTATTTTTGGCATATTTATGTAGAGGGCATAGGGCCTGAGACAAGCTACACCTGGCGGGTGGACGGGCCAGGTGACACCAGGCATACAGGCTTCAGGTTTGACAAGAGGCGTGAGCTTCTGGACCCCTGGGCAAAGCTTGTTACAGATTCGTTATGGGACAGGCTTAAGGCAATGGATCCTGATGCCGGTTACGTGCCATCCATGCGGGCAAGGGTTCCACCGGTTGATACCTATGACTGGGAAGGTGATGTGCCCCTTGACCGCAGTACCGGTGATGCAGTTATCTATGAGATGCACGTTGGAGGATTTACCCGTCATCCTTCGTCAGGGGTGCGGCATCCCGGAACCTATTCAGGTGTAATTGAAAAGATTCCATACCTGAAAGAGCTTGGTGTTACTGATGTTGAACTCCTGCCTGTAATGGCATTTGATGAGCAGGATGTGCCAAAGGGTGCATGGGAGCGCGGCCTTCACAACTACTGGGGATACAGCCCCCACAGTTTTTTTGCACCCCATCCCGGTTACTGCATAGAACCTGAAAATGGAAATCATATTGACCAGTTCAGGGACATGGTAAAGGCTTTTCACAGGGCAGGTATCGGGGTGATCATAGACGTGGTCTTTAATCATACCGCCGAGGGTGGGGAAGACGGCCCTGTGATAAATTTCAAGGGGCTTGGAAACAGGGCATTTTATCATCTTGACCCTCATGATCGGAGAAAATACCTGGATTTTACAGGTTGCGGCAACACAATAAACTGCAATCATCCGCTGGTTACCGCGTTTATTCGGGAGTGCCTGGAATACTGGGTACACACTTTTCATGTTGACGGTTTCCGATTCGACCTTGCAAGCGTTATGGCAAGGGGTGAGGATACCCGTCCCATGTATCATGCACCTGTTGTGTGGAGTATTGAGTTCTCGCCGCAGCTTGCCGGAAGCCGCATTGTGGCAGAGGCATGGGATGCGGGAGGGCTGTATCAGGTTGGGGGGTTTCCCGGTTTCAGGTGGCAGGAGTGGAATGGGCTGTATCGTGATGTTATCAGGCAGTTTGTGCGCGGAGATCGTGGGCTTATTGACCAGGTGGCCACCAGGATAGCAGGGAGCAGCGATCTGTATCAGCAGTCCGGTCGGTTTCCCCGAAACAGTGTAAACTTTGTAACCTGCCATGACGGCTTTACCATGTACGACCTGGTGAGCTATAACAGGAAACATAACGAGGCCAATGGCGAGGATAACCGGGATGGGAGTGACACCAACTACAGCTGGAACTGCGGTGTGGAGGGTGACACAGACGACCCGGAGATACTGGCACTGAGGCGCAGGCAGGTGAAGAATTTTATGGCACTTCTTATGTTAAGCCAAGGTGTTCCAATGATTCTTGCCGGGGATGAGGTGCTTCGAACCCAGCAGGGCAACAATAACTGTTACTGCCAGGACAATGAGCTCAGCTGGTTTGACTGGGACCTTGTCCAGGAAAATGGTGATATACTCCGTTTTGCAAGGGAGATTATAGCCTTCAGGAAGCGGCATCCTGCTCTTAGAAGAAAGTACTTTCTTACTGGTGAGTGGAAAAACTGCCGCGGGGTACAGGACATTGAATGGCATGGCGTCAAGCCTGGAAGCAGGCCCTGGGACGACCCTGAAACCAGGTTTATTGCCTTTACAATGGGTGGCATGGAAGATAATGAGCCTGATATTCATGTGATATGCAACATGGAGGAGGTGGCCATAAGGTCACTTCTCCCTGACGATCCTGTGTTCCGGTGGGCTCTTGCCGTGGATACCATGAAAGAATCACCGGATGACATAAAACTGCCGGATGAACAGATGCCTTATGAGCAAAATGGCTACACGGCAGGGCCTCGCAGTGTGGTGATCTTTGAAAGCAGGCCATGGAGCATTCAGCCAAAATGAATCCTAGATTGAGCGTTTCAAAATGCGGATCTGCAGCAAATACGACAATCGCTCAATCTAGGTAAAAATTTCTTTAGCATACGAAATAATTACTGTTTTGAAAAATAATTTAGGAGACCGACTATGAAGTACGCATCAAATGTGGAGTCCATGTGCAGGGTTGCACTGGGAACTAATCACGGACCTGCGCCTATCCCTGAAGAGGGGGCAATGGTACAGGCCAAAAAGATCGAGGACATCAGCGGCCTGACCCACGGAGTTGGCTGGTGCGCTCCGCAGCAGGGGGCATGTAAGCTGACTCTTAATATAAAAGACGGCATTATTGAAGAGGCACTGATTGAAACCATTGGCTGTACAGGCATGACCCATTCTGCAGCCATGGCCTCGGAGATACTCCCTTCCAAGACAATCCTTGAGGCGCTTAACACAGATCTGGTCTGCGATGCCATCAATACTGCCATGCGGGAGCTGTTTCTGCAGATAGTCTATGGCCGCAGCCAGTCGGCATTTTCTGCTGGCGGCCTTCCAGTAGGTGCAGGATTTGAAGACCTTGGCAAGGGCTCACGCAGCGTTATAGGCACCACCTACGGGACTGCTGTCAAAGGTCCCCGCTATCTGGAAACAGCAGAGGGTTATATCATGGAGCTTGGGCTTGATGATAATGACGAGATTATAGGTTACAAGTTTGTTAACCTGGGTATCATGATGGAACATATCAAGCAGGGTGTTGAGCCTGGTGAGGCCTTTGAAAAGGCGTCAGGTGTGTATGGCCGTTTTAATGATGCTGTAAAGACAATAGATCCCCGCAAGGAGTAGGAGGTTAATCATGGCCCTTTTTGAAGGATATGATCAGAGAATACCGCAAATTACGCCGGTGCTTGAAAAATATGGTATAGAGAGCCTTGAGCAGGCACGGGAGATGAGCCTTGCCAAGGGAGTTGATGTTTACAGTATTGTCAAGGATGTGCAGCCGATCTGTTTTGAAAATGCATGCTGGGCATATATCCTTGGTGCTGCCATTGCCCTTAAAAAGGGTGACACATCTGCAGAGCAGATAGCCGCAAGCCTGGGAGAAGGGCTTCAGGCATTCTGTATTCCAGGCTCGGTGGCAGACCAGAGAAAGGTCGGCATTGGCCATGGCAATCTCGCCTCACGTCTTCTTAATGAAAAAACCCGCTGCTTTGCCTTTATTGCAGGCCATGAGTCCTTTGCTGCTGCTGAGGGGGCAATAGGGCTTGCAAATTCCGCCAACCGTGTCCGTAAGGCGCCGCTCAAGGTCATACTTAATGGTCTGGGAAAGGATGCCGCCTATATCATTGCAAGGGTGAACGGCTTTACCCATGTTGAGACAAAGTTCAACTACAAAACCGGAGAGCTTTCTGTTGTAAAGGAGACCCCGTTTTCTTCCGGTGAGCGGGCAAAGGTTCGTTGTTACGGTGCAGATGATGTGCGCGAGGGTGTAGCCATTAACCATCTTGAGGATGTGGATGTCTCAATAACCGGTAACTCAACCAATCCCACAAGATTCCAGCACCCGGTGGCAGGGACATACAAGAAGGAGTGCTGGGAAAAGGGCAAGCATTACTTCTCAGTAGCCTCTGGCGGTGGTACAGGGCGCACGCTCCATCCGGATAACATGGCGGCAGGGCCTGCCTCCTACGGCATGACAGACACAATGGGACGCATGCACTGTGATGCACAGTTTGCAGGCAGTTCATCCGTGCCTGCTCATGTTGAGATGATGGGTTTTATCGGAATGGGTAATAACCCCATGGTGGGTGCCTCTGTTGCAGTTTCAGTTGCGCTTTCACAGGCGTAACTGGTATGAGAGCTCAAAGCTGAAAGTTCAAGGCTCAAAGTAAAAGAAGCCTTGTCTGCTTTCAGCTTCCTACCTTGAACCAACGTAACTGTGCAGCGTAATAACGATGACGATATATTAATGGTGGTTTGTAAATGGTCTTGTTTTTCCGTTCCGGTGAACAATTTCTTGTTTTTCTAAGGCTCGCTCAAGCCAAAATCGCGAAACTCGCTCGTCCCGCGCTCGGACAGACGCGATTTTGTGGCTGCGCTTCACCAAGAAAAACTACGAAATTCTTCATAGTCACTACAAAACAAGACCATTTACCACGCTGAATAGATACGAACCAACTTTCATGGCTGGGGGCCTGCCATTAAAGTTCAGGCCCTTTTTGCCGGATTTCCCCTACCAATTTCATATACTATTTAGGGTATTGCATTCCTCAGCCTTAACAGGTACAAAATAAATTGCAGAGGGGAGAAGTTTCATGAAAGCCGATACTAATAAAGGGAAGTCCGGCGTACTTAAGTATATTCCTGACCTGGAACAGCTTTATTCTATCCTTTCCGTACCTGTAATCGTTCATGACTTGGATGGCCATATTGCATCAATTAATGAAGCTATGGCCATGTTGATGGACATACCAGAGGACGAGTTCAAGGGAATGGAGTGCCACCACGCACTTCGGCAAATGGGAGTCCCTTTTTATTCCTGTCCTCTTATGGATAATAGCTCTTCCAAGTCGGAGCCTACATCATGCAGGCTTTATATCTCAAAGGTTCACGCCTATTTTTTGGTAACAAGATATCCTATCCTAAATGAAGATAAACGCCCGGTTGGCGGAATGTGTGTTTTTAATGAACTTTCTTCAGACTTTTCCATTAGTCCCGGTGCCGGTTCGTCGCTCCCTAACCTGGAATATCTTGCAGATGCAGAATCAGATTGCCTGTGTTGGAAAGATGGAGAGGGAAGATGGCAGTTTGTTAACAAGGCCACAAGGCAGTTGCTTCATTTAAAGCATGATGATTATGTAGGCAAGACAGATTTTGAAATTGCTGCGAGCAACATGCACTTCCGCGCCTTTTTTGCCAAGTGTGCAGCACTTGATGAGGAGGCATGGAAAAGTGGGAAAGCATCAAGTACAAGGATTACCATCGAACTTAACAATCACCGATCCTCCACCTTTGAGGTGATAAGGGTACCTTTCTACAACCGGGACGGAAGCCGTAAGGGCATGGCTGGAATAGCCAGGGATATAAGCCGCCAGGTAATTTCCGAGCAGGAACTCCACTCGGCAATCAATCAGCTCAATGTCATTCTTAATAACATTTCTTCTGGTATCCTTCTTGTTATTGACCGTAAGATAATCTGGACAAACCCTGCTTGTGAAAAACTGCTGGGATATTTCCCTGGTGAGATCCAGGGACACAGCCTGGAGATTATTTTTCGATCTTTGGAGGAATATCAGGAGTTTGGAGGACGCATTTTCAGTGAGTTGTCCCGCCGTGGATATTCCAGGGGCGAGGTAAGGCTCAGGAATAAGGATGGAGAGTATGTCTGGTGTGTCTATTCTGCAGCCTTTGTGAACTCTGAAGAACCCCAGGAGGGGATCATCCTGGCGCTGGAAGATATTCAGGCCCAGAAAGATGCCTGGAAGAGGGAGCAGGAACTCCAGGAGAAAATGCTTCATTCCCAGAAACTTGAGAGCCTTGGTGTGCTTGCCGGGGGTATTGCCCATGATTTTAATAACCTGCTGATGGGTATTATGGGTAATATGGAACTCTGCCTCATGAAGCTAGAGCCGGATTCACCTTTGAAGAAATACATTCAACGGGTCCGGAGTGCCTCCCAGAAGGCTGCTGAACTTACTGCCCAAATGCTTGCATATTCTGGTTGTGGTCATTTTGTTGTGGAACCGGTTAACATCAGCCGGGTTGTAAGGGAGATGTGCGAACTGCTTGAGAGTGTTATCTCTAAAAAGGCCAGATTGGTGTTGGAGCTTGACGATAATCTGCCTGATATCATGGGTGATGTAAGTCAGATGCGCCAAGTGGTGATGAACTTGATTGTTAATGCTTCAGAGGCATTGGAAGACCGTCCAGGAGATATTTTTGTACGTAGCGGTGTGATGGAAGTGGACCTTGCATACCTGAACAAAGTCTATTTTGACCATGATGCCATGCCTGGGCCATATGTCTGGTTTGAAGTGGAAGATAGTGGTGCAGGAATGGATAACAAGACAATAGCAAGGATGTTTGAACCTTTTTTTACTACCAAGTTTTCAGGTCGGGGGCTTGGACTTGCTGCACTCCTTGGTATTGTGCGTGGTCATAATGGCATTATCCGTGTTGATAGTGATGTGGGCAGGGGTACCGTAGTCCGAGTGCTTTTCCCAGCTTCTAATGATATGCAGAAGAGACTCCTTCAGGGTAGTGCAAGAAAGGGTAAAGGCAGCCAGGGTGCACCGGATATTGGTGTTGATTCTGAATTGGCATCTTCATTTAAAGGCCGGAGAATACTGCTTGTAGATGACGAGGCTGATGTCCGGGATGTAATGTGTCAGCTCCTTGAGAGTTTTGGTTTCAAAGTTACTATTGCCATTAACGGTGGTGAGGCAATAAAGGTATTTGAGGATAATCCAGAGCAGTTTACAGCTGTAATACTTGATATCACTATGCCGGATATGAGTGGGGTGGAGGTGCTTCAGGTTTTGCGACAAATCTATCCCCAAGCCTGTATTGTACTTTCAAGTGGGTACAGTGAAGATAAATATAAGGAGAAGATTGGACGTGATGCAGATGGATTTCTAAAAAAGCCATGCACTGCCCTTGAACTTGAAGCTACCTTGTTAAAGGCTATTAAGGAGAGCATCCCATAAGTGTATAACCTAAATTGAGCGATTGTCGGATTTGCTGCATATCCGCGAAAGGGGAATTCCCATAATAGTCGGCTATATGGGAATTCCACTGACAAAGGAGATGCAGTAAATACGGCAATCCCGAAGGGTTTCAAAACTGGAAAGTTATAATTGATAT